>NZ_PVNE01000028.1 GCF_003001905.1 Planifilum fimeticola | reverse complement strand
TGGGTTCGTCCTGAACATATAAAAACCTTCCTTCGGAATTGTTTTATTCCGAATTCAACAAAAAAGGCTGTTGACCCTTCTTTGTCAACAGCCTCGACCCGGTATGGGCCGGGTCTTTTTTTTGCGGAGATTCATCCGGACACAAGGATTTTTTGAAAGTTTTATGGTAACGTGTTTTTTTCGTTTACAAAAATGAGGAATTCTGTCGTTTTTTTATTTGCGCAGATTCGCCGAGCGGGTTTCGTCCATTTCAAAACTTGAGGAAATACTTCATCCGCCGGGGATTCTGACAACTTTTGAAACATATATAAATCTTTGTTATCCTAAATGCGGATGACATTCTCTAAAGGAGGTAGGGAGATGCCGCGCTATATTACCGACATCCGGAAGATTGAGGCGATTCCTGAAGAAGAGCGCGAGAAATTGACACCGATCACGGATAAATTCGTGTTTCGGGTGAACGACTACTACCTCTCTCTGATCGACTGGGACGATCCCGATGACCCGATCCGCAAGCTGATCATCCCCAACGAGCGGGAATTGGACGAATACGGACGCTGGGATGCCTCCGAAGAGCACCTGAACTATGCCGCTCCGGGTTGTCAGCATAAATACGCGACCACTGCCTTGCTTTTGGTATCCGAAGTTTGCGGCGCCTACTGCCGTTTCTGCTTCCGGAAGCGGTTGTTCCGCAACGATGTGCACGAAGCGTCGCTCAATATCGAGCCGGGGCTGGAATACATCTCCAAAAACCCGCAGATCAACAACGTGCTGCTCACCGGCGGCGACTCGCTGATTCTGGGCACCAAGAAGATCCGCTCCATTCTGCAGCGGCTGCGGGAAATCCCCCATGTGAAGATCATCCGCTTCGGCTCCAAGCTGCCTGCCTTCAACCCGATGCGCATCTATGAAGACGAGGAGCTTTTGGAGACGCTTTCAGAATATTCCCGTCCGGATGCGCGGATTCACGTGATGGCTCACTTCAACCATCCGAGGGAGCTGACCGAGCACGCTTACCGGGCGATCAACGCCCTGCAGCGGGCCGGCGTGATCTTGGTCAACCAGACTCCGGTTCTCCGGGGCATCAACGATGACCCGAAGGTGCTCGCGGAGCTCCTGGATAAACTCTCTTGGGCCGGCGTCACTCCCTACTACTTCTTCCAGAACCGTCCGGTGGCCGGAAACGCGGACTTCGTCATCCCCTTCAAGGAGCAGTACCGGATCATCGAAGAGGCGAAGGCGCGCACCTCGGGCCTCGGGAAGCGGGTCCGCTACGTGATGAGCCACTCCTCCGGGAAGATCGAGATTCTGGCGGTGGATGGAGACAAGATCTACCTCAAGTATCACCAGGCTCGCCACCCGGACTACTACGGCCATTTCATGGTGTTTGACTGCCCGGACGACGCCGCCTGGTTCGACGATCTTCCGGGAGCCGACAAAGTGCTGGAGGCACAGAAACAGGACGTGTCGGCCTGACGGCGAAGATCGCGGAAACCGGTGTCCCCCTGCGGGACGCCGGTTTTTTTATGGATTTTCCCTGCCGGGAGGGGGACGGCGCGGGACCCGGCCGGGAATCCGAAAGCGACCCGTTTTTCTTGTTGAGCCGAAGGAAAAACTGAAAACGAGTTTATGCCCGGGGCGCATCGGGGGAGGGAGGACTTCTCCCAAGAGAAGTTTCTGCGGCCGGGGCCGAAGGTGTGGAAAGAGGTGGTGGAATCATGGATTTTTTGGAGGGCTTCTTAACGCTCGAGGTGACCGTCCTGATCGTTGCCGTCCTCGTCCCCCTGATCACGGCGGTTTATCTATACCTTTACGACCGGCGGCAGAAACAGCATTCTGTTCTGCGCAATTATCCGATCCTCGGCAAGGTGCGCTACTTTCTGGAGATGATCGGTCCGGAGCTGAGGCAATATCTCTTTGACAGCGATAACGAGGCAAAACCGTTTTCCCGGGAACAATACGGCCACATCGTCAAGCGCTCCAAATATGTCCGGGACGTGATCGGATTCGGCTCCAAACAGGATTTCGAACGGGCGGGCTACTATATCCGCAACGCCATGTTTCCCCTGCAGCTGGAGGAAATGAAGTATGACCGGAAGACGACGGTTTCCACTTACAAATATGTGCTGCTCCGGGAGGGGCTGTTTTCCCGAAAAGAGGCCCGGGTTCAGGACGAGCTCTGCGCCTACCTGCTGGATGAATCCGACGCGGTCGTGATCGGGGAGAATTGCCGACACCCCTTCGTCGTCCGGGGGCCGATCGGAATGTCGGCGATGAGTTACGGTTCCCTGGGCTCCCATGCCATCTCCGCCCTGTCGATCGGCCTCGGGATGGCCCGGGGGACGTGGATGAACACCGGAGAGGGCGGGCTGTCTCCTTACCACTTGGAGGGGGATGTGGATCTGATCATGCAGATCGGCCCGGGATTGTTCGGCGTGCGCGACGAGGAGGGGCGGTTCGATTGGGTGGAGCTGAAGAAAAAAGCGGAGATGCCCCAGGTAAAGGCCTTTGAATTGAAGCTGGGGCAGGGGGCCAAGATTCGCGGCGGTCACGTCGACGCCGAGAAGGTGACGCCGGAAGTTGCCGCGATTCGCAAGGTGAAGCCGTATCATTCGATCGACAGCCCCAATCGGTTCCGGGAGTTCCACGACGTGCCGACGATGGTCGATTTCATCGAGCGCATACGGGAAGCGACCGGGAAGCCGGTCGGCATCAAAATCGTCGTCGGCGGACCCGATTCCCTGGCGGAGCTGGCATCCTACATGAAAGAGACGGGAAAGGGGCCCGATTTCATCACGGTGGACGGCGGGGAAGGGGGGACTGGGGCGTCCTATCAGGAGCTGGCGGACAGCGTCGGCCTGCCGGCCAAATCGGCGCTGATGATCGCCGACGCCACCCTGCGGCGCTTCGGTGTGCGCGACCGGGTCAAGGTGATCGCTTCGGGCAAGCTTTTCTCCCCGGACCGGATCGCCGTCGCCCTGGCCATGGGTGCCGATTTGGTCAACATCGCCCGGGGGTTCATGATCGCCGTCGGGTGCATCCAGTCCCTCAAGTGCCACTCCAACGACTGTCCGGTCGGCGTAGCGACGACGGATCCGAAACTGCAACAGGCTCTGGTGATCGAGGAGAAGTGTTACCGGGTGCTCAACTATCTCGTGTCCCTGCGCGAGGGGCTCTTCCGCGTCGCCGCGGCCGCCGGGGTGGATTCGCCGGTTCGGTTGACTCCCAGCCACGTCATCTACAAGGATGAGAAGGGAATCGTCACGTCCCTGGAGGAGGTTTACCGGTTGATGTCCGCCAGGGTGGGTTCCGATTTCCCGACCGCCTGACAAAGCGGCCTATTTCCAAACGCTCAACCGTTCCGCCCGCTCGACAAAGACGGCGGACATGGCGCGCATCCTGGCCTGAACCAATGTCTTTCTTCCTTCCGGGGTGCGGGAGTAGATGAGTTTGGCGGGACCCATCGATTCGGTCCATTTTCGCAGGAACAATTCCGCGTATTCCTTTTTGCGGCCGAGCTCCTCCGGGACGGCATGGTAATCTTTCCGTTTGATCAGCCACAGCCACTTCGACTCCCGGTATAACAGGTGGCGGGGGTTTTCAATCGGCTCGAGAAATTCCTGGAGGTCATTCAGGAACCGCGTCAATGGCTTCGATGCTGTTCAATGCGGAAACCGTCATTCCCCGGTGGGCGGAAGAAGGGATGCGGGCCGACGTCATTGTCGTCGATCCGCCGCGAAAGGGGTGCGACCGGCGGCTTTTGGACGCCGTTTTGACGATGGCACCGGAGCGGCTGGTATATGTTTCTTGCAACCCGGCCACATTGGCCCGGGATTTGAAGCATCTGGCCGCTCACGGGTATGCGGTGCAAGAAGTCCAGCCGGTGGACATGTTTCCGCAAACGGTCCACGTGGAGCGCGTCATTTAGATGTCAAAAGAGCGCCATTTGTTTAAAGTATTGTTAATAAATATTTTTGTTTTTATAATGAAAAGTGTTGTAATGGGGAAGGATTCTCGGAGGCAAGTCCATATCTTATTTGTCCATCGTATTTGCATTCTTGAAGCGGTCAGGTTCATTGAGGATTGGCTGATTGAGATTGTGCGGGCGGATGGATGTGAAGATGAAGCGGATGGTTTGTCAAATGCCGAGATCAAGGTGATGTGCGATGGGTTTTTCAAGGATGGATTGTCAGTTTCCAAGCCATGGCGATAAATGTTCCGCTTGGCTTTACTTGCCGGACGGCGCGGTTAAGCCCCCGCTGGTTGTTATGGCCCATGGTTTCGGGGGATTGAAAAACTGCGGATTGGAACCGTATGCTGAATTGTTCGCCGAACACGGATTGGCCGTTTTGCTGTTTGATTACCGGGGATTTGGGGAAAGTGAAGGCACCCCAAGGCAGTTGATTTCTCCGCGGCGGCACGTGGAGGACTATCATGCCGCCGTGACCTGGGCGCGGGGGCTGAAAGATATCCATTCCGAAAAGATCGCGCTGTGGGGGACCTCTTTCAGCGGCGGCCACGCCATTGTGGCGGCAGCCCAGGATCCGAAGATCGCCGCCATTTCCATTCAAGTCCCGTTTGTTTCCGGGATAGCCAGTGCTACTCCGATCGTGATTCAGAACGGTCCGAAATACTTTTTCAAAGCCGCTTTCTCGGCATTCAGAGACCTTTGGCGGGCCGCAACGGCACGGGAACCTTACTTGATCCAAATTTATGGCGCGCCCGATGAGTTTGCCATATTAAACACCCATGATACCAAAGCCGGATATGAATCCCTGATACCTCCGGGGCTTGAGGTGGAGAATGCAACGCCGGCCCGCATTTTTCTGACCTTGGTCTTATACCGTCCATTAATTGTGGCCGGCAGGGTAAAATGCCCGGCGCTTGTCATCGCGGGGGAGCACGACTCGTTAATTCCCATCAAGTCCGTCAAAAAGGCGGCGGCGAAAATGAAGCGGGCTGAGTTGATATCCCTTCCCATCGGTCATTTCGAACCCTATTTAGGCGAAACATTCAACCAAGTGTCGAAAAAGCAGCTGGACTTTCTGAAAACCCATTTGTTATGAAATGATTGAGCAGAAATTTAACCGCACCCGATGGATTCCATTTTTTCTCGGATGAAGCGCGCTTCAGGAGCGCTGGACACTTCTTCCCAGCCTTCCCCGCCTCCTTCCGCGCCGGTTTCCATTTCTTCCGCCGCGTCCGCTTCTTCCGTTTCTTTTTCCGTTTTGAACAGGCTGTGCAGCGCCTGATAGGTGGTGATCGTTACAAAGGCGGGCTGTTTGAGATCGGTGGAGACCCAGTCGGGTTTTTCGTTTGTTTGCAAAAAAAGTTCCAAGAAGCGTTGAAGCCATTCGTCAAGGTCGGGGTGAGAATGATCGTCGGCTTGTTTATGCTCAGCATCACCTCCAGCCCGAGGACGGTCTTTCCGGAACCGGGCGGGGCGACCAGGTGCAGATGTCGGTTTTCCAGATGGCGATCCGGATGTTCCAACACCCGTCTCTGGTAGTTTCTCCACGGATGGATGAAAGAGATGTGATCGGGAAATCGCTGCATGGTATCCCCTTTCCGCGAGCATTTGTTTCTGCCGCATTCCGGGCGCGCCTCGCCTCTTTTTTATCGGGGCGAAGCCCCCTTTTTTAAATGGATTTGAGGAAAGAAAGGTCCCAAAAGGGCTCCTTTTTTGTTAAGGTGAGTTTATCTACATCCAGAGCCGCTGCTTTTGAGGAAGCGTGGAAGCGACGGCGATCCCTTCGTTCGGGGAGGGGGGCGCTGGTCGGAATTTGTTTTTCGGGGGTGACCTTCTTGATCGAAATCAGACGGTTGAGCGAATGTACGTGGAAGGAGGCGGTGGGCGTCTGGAACGAGGGGTTTCAGGATTACTTCGCCGATGTGAAGATGGATGCGGACACCTTCACGGCCCGGATGGCCCGGGAAGGGCTCTCCCCGGAATTATCGATCATGGCTTTTCATGACGGTCGCCCGGCGGGGATCCTGCTCAACGGCATCCGTCTCATCGAGGGCAAGCGGGTCGCCTGGAACGGGGGAACCGCCGTCGTTCCCCGCAGCCGCCGCTTGGGGGTGGGCAGGGCGCTGGTGGAGGCGGCCTTGGGCATTTACCGCGAGAACGGGGTGGACATCGCCACCCTGGAGGCGATCCGGCAGAATGAAAGGGCGATCGCTCTGTACAAACGGATGGGTTATGTAGTGATCAACCGGCTCGGGGTGTATCGGTGCTCCGGTTCCCTGGAAGAACTTCGGGACGGGGGCGGGACAAGTTATGCGGTTCGGAGGGGGATGCCACAGGATGCGGCCCGGCTTCCCTTTTACCGCCTGACGGCGCCCTGGCAAACCCATTGGCCCAGTCTCACCGGAGGAGAATCCCTTATCGCCTTCGACCCCGAGGGGAGAGCGGCGGGGTACGCCCTGCGCCGGTGCGCCTTTGATGCGGAGGGAAACCTCGCGGGGATCACCCTGTTCCAATGCGAAGCGGATCCGGAACGGAGCGACGGTGAGGCCGTCATGCGTTCCCTGTTGGGAGAAGCGCTGGCCCCCCTGCATCAGCCGGTCAAGCGGACGGCGATCAACCTGCCGCTTTCCAACCGGACGGCGGCGGAACTTCTGGAGAGAGTGGGGTTTTCTCTGGAGCTGGAACAGGTGCACATGATCCTTCACTGCCAGGAAAGCCCCGGAGAGCGATGATTCTTTCCAGATCCCGAACAGTTCCGGATGTCTCTCTAAAAGGCGGAAAGCGATGTCCATCGCCTTCTCCTTAGGAACCCATGGACGGCACCAATCGAAGTTGGGCCGACCGATCGCCTTGAAAGCCGAGTCCGCCAATTCCTTCAGCTCGGCTCCCGCTTTCGGTCAGGTTCAGCCATCGACGGGACAGAGAAGCAGTCCCTTCACGTCGTCTCCCGGCCGGATCGGGTCCCAAGCCTTTGGCCGGGAGAGGACAGGGCAAAGTCGATGAAGGGACCCGTCGGCGGCCCGGGGGCATCGGGCCGATCCGGACGGGGATTGGCGGTCCGGCTGAAGAGCAGCGGCGCGACGCGGTCGAGGACCCGGATCCGCCGAAGCTCTTCAGTGTCCATGTTGTGAAAATAGGTGACAGGGGAGGGGATCAGCTCCACACCGACATGGGTTTCCTCCCTTGCTGCCCGCAGTGCACAGTCCCAAACCGTTTCTCCCGGTTCCTGACCTCCGGCCGACCCGCCACGCGGTCCCCTTCAGCGGTTCCGGGACGCCGTCAGCGTTCGGCGTGAGGAGGAAGGGCCGCTCCTTTGCAAATCACCCCTCACCAAAGGGCGGGTTGCGGGTCAGGGAGGAGATGTCCATCATCGCTTGGTACATGGGGAATTATCTCCTGATAAGTGTCACCATTCCGAATTCTGAATGGGAAAAACAGCCGGAGGAAGAGCACCGCACTTCCCTCCGGAGATTGCATTTGTTTAAACCATTTCGGGTTCCTTTTGGAAACCTCCCGTTTTTTCCGGTCCGTCTTCCCCCGGCTTTGAGGGCGAGGTCACCACCCGCTTCACAAACAGGGCGAGGATCAGGGCGAGGATGCCCAGGAGAAATCCGAAGGTGAAGGCCTGCTTGACGCCCGCCGCCAGAGCGGCTGTCTCATCGGCCGCGCCGGGATGTCCTTCCATGTAGCGTTGCTGCCCCAGGGTCATAATGGTGACGAACAACGCGGTTCCGATAGCGCCGGAGACCTGCATCAGGGTGTTGGCGATCGCCGCGCCGTGGGGATACAGGAAGGGGGGCAATTGATTCAGGCCGTTGGTTTGGGCCGGCATCATCACCATCGCCACCGAAACCATCAGCAGCGTGTGCAGGACGACGACGGTCAAGGGCGACGTATCCTGATCCAGGGACCGGAACAGGAAGACGGTGATGGTCATCGTGACAATGCCCGGGATCAGGAGCCAGCGGGGTCCGAACTTGTCAAACAGATACCCCATCACCGGCGACAGGGCGCCGTTGATCAGGCCGCCCGGCAGCATGATCAACCCGACCGTCACGGCGCTGAAGGCGAGCACCTTCAGCAGATAGATCGGCATGACGATCATGGTGGCAAACATGGTCATCACCACGATCATCATGACGACGATGGCCAGGCTGAACATCGGGTAGGCGAAAACCCGCATGTCGAGCATGGGGGTTGCCAATTTCCTCTGGCGGATCACAAACAGGACGAGGGAGATCAGACCGGCCGTCAGCGCGATGATCACTTCCGGGTCCTTCCAGCCCCCCGCCCCTTCTCCGGCGGAGCTGAATCCGAAGACCACTCCGCCGAAGCCGATCGTGGACAGCACGACCGAGATCAGATCCATTTTCGGGCGGGTCACTTCCGTGACGTTTTTCAGGGAAAGGGCGCCGTACAAAATGGCGATGACGGCGATCGGAAGGACCAGATAAAACAGCCAGCGCCAGGACAGGTAATCCACGATCAGCCCGGACACCGTCGGACCGACGGCGGGGGCGAACATGATGACCAGCCCGAACAGACCCATGACCCGTCCTCTTCTTTCCGGCGGAATCAGGGCCAGGATAACGTTGGTGAACAGCGGGATCAGAATCCCGGTGCCGGAGGCCTGCAGGACGCGCCCCAGCAGCAGAAGCGCAAAGACGGGAGCCGTTCCGGCGATCAGGGTTCCCACGCCGAACAGGGTCATGGCGGCTGTGTAAAGCTGCCTTGTGGTGAAGCGCTGAATGAGAAAGGCGCTCACCGGAACCAAGACGGCAATGACGAGCAGGTAACTGGTGGTGAGCCACTGGGCGGTATTTGCCCCCACCTGAAAGGACTCCATGATCGGCGTGATCGCCACGTTAAGCAGCGTTTCATTCAGGATGGCGACGAAGGCTCCGGAAAGCAAAACGGCCAGCAGCGGCACGACTCGGACTTGGTTTCTCTCCGCTTTCTTCGGCGGTTGTTTTTTTGGTTGCCCCATAATGCGTCCCCTCTCTCAGATCATGTGCACTCCTCTTTTGAACCCTTATTTTTTGAATAAAAAAACCTTCCATTCCCACAGGAAGGAGCCGTTCGCCTGTTGAATTGTGAGATGTGGAGGTTGTGAATACCCGAACAAAAGGTCAGATGAAAAGGGCTGCAGAATACAAAAATAGCAGAACCGAACCGATGTGTCAATCGGAGCGGTTTCGGTTTGGTGTTCCATTTTTTGGGCTTCAGCACGCTTCACAGCGGGGACGGAGGGGGTGTTACCCCATCGTCCTTTTTAAAAAAGGACCGGTCTACGGGGAGGGATTCTTGTCTTCCGCGGATTTTCGGTCCTGCTCTTCCTTTTTTACAAACCAACCGCCGCCGATGGGCCGGTACAGGTGGCGGTTTTTCCGATGAAGGGGACAAAAATCGCATCGACCGCCCGGCCGCCGCAGGTAGCATTCCAGGCATCGGATCGGCCGCGTGGTCATCTTTCCGCCAGCAGATCGCAGAAGGTCTTGGCATAGGCGGGCAGATCCGGGGGGCGACGGCTGGAGACCAGGTTCCCGTCGACAACCACCGGCTCATCCACCCAGAGGGCTCCGGCGTTTTCCATGTCGTCCCGGATGCCGGGGGTGGAGGTGACCCGCTTCCCTTTCAGGATCTGGGCCGAGATCAGCACCCAACCGGCGTGGCAGATCTGTCCGATAGGCTTCCCGGCCTCATGGAGGGAGCGAACGGTCCGGAGCACCTTCGGGTCGCGGCGCAATTTATCCGGCGCCCATCCGCCGGGGATCAGGAGGCCGTCGTACGCATCGGGATCCAGCTCTTCAAAGGAAAGGTCCGCCGTCGCGGGAACCCCGTATTTACCTTTATATACCGCGCCCCGCTCGGGGCCTGCCAACAGGACCTCCGCCCCCTCCTCCCTCAGCCTCATCACGGGATACCACAGTTCCAGGTCTTCAAAATCCGCTTCGACCAAACAGACCACTTTTTTTCCTTTCAGTCGCATGGCGCATCCCTCCGCAAACCCTTTCGGAATCGGCCCATTTTTTTCATGTGCGCAACCCTTGAGTTCAACCTTGATGTCCGTCGGGTCATCGGATAAAATGGAATAAGAATCAATTGAGAATCAGTTTAAAATGAAAATCACGTGAGAATCAATTCAAAGTGAAGCTCTTCGCTCATTATGTTATCATAAACGAAGGGCCCGAACACAGGTCCTTTGGTTTTTTGTTGGCAATTCCCGAGATGTCCGGATGAGGGGTCGATGAGTCCTGCGATTCCGCCGCCCCGGACCGGTCATCATCGGTTTGAAATAAAAAGAAAGAAACATTGGAGGTCATGCACATGGCGAATTCACCGAAACTGATCATAGAAGATCTTCATGTCTCCGTGGAGGACAAGGAGATCTTGAAAGGGGTCAACCTGGAGATCAACGGCGGGGAAGTTCACGCGATCATGGGTCCCAACGGGACCGGAAAGAGCACCCTGGCCCAGGCGATCATGGGGCATCCCAAATATGAAGTGACAAAAGGGAGGGTCCTCCTGGACGGCGAGGACGTCCTGGAGATGGAGGTGAATGAGCGGGCGCTCAAGGGGCTGTTCCTGGCGATGCAGTATCCCTCCGAAGTGAGCGGGGTGACCAACAGCGACTTCCTGCGCAGCGCCATCAATGCCCGCCGGGGAGAAGGAAACGAACTCTCCCTGATGAAGTTCATCCGCCAGCTGGATGAGAAGATGGAGATCCTCGGCATCGACGAATCCTTCGCCCAGCGCTACCTGAACGAAGGGTTCTCCGGCGGGGAGAAGAAGCGGAATGAGATTCTGCAGATGATGATGCTGGAACCCCGGATCGCCATCCTGGACGAGATCGATTCCGGTCTGGACATCGACTCCATCAAGGTGGTGGCCCACGGGGTGAACTCGATGCGCAGCCCCAATCTGGGTGTTCTGATCATCACCCACTATCAGCGGCTCCTCAACTACATCAAACCCGATTTCGTCCACGTCATCATGCAGGGGCGGATCGTCCGTTCCGGCGGACCGGAATTGGCGCTTCAACTGGAAGAGCGGGGCTACGACTGGATCAAGGAAGAGCTGGGCATCGAAGACGAAACGGTCGAGCAAGAGGCCTAAGGTGGGTGACGGCAATGAGTGTGGATACGGGAATTCTTTTTGACCAGAAAACGGTAAACCAGCTGTCCGAAAAACATCAAGAACCCGATTGGATGCGCCAGTTTCGTCTCGAAGCCCTTCAGGCCGCAGGCCGCCTCGACTTGCCCCGGGTGCAGAAAACCCGGATCGACAGGTGGAATTTCACCCGGTTTGAGCCCATGGCCGAGGCGTCCCCTCTGGACAGCCTGAAGGCCCTGCCGGAATCGGTTCAGTCCCTTCTGTCTTCCGACATGGAGAAGGACAACGTCATCGTGCAGAAAAATGCGGATCCGGTGTACGTTCACCTGGACGCGGCGCTGAAGGAGAAGGGGATCATCTTCACCGATCTCGCCTCCGCCGTGCGGGATTATCCGGATCTTGTGCGCAAATACTTCATGACGAAGGGCGTGCGTCCGGATGAACACCGCCTGGCCGCTCTCCACGCCGCCCTGTGGAGCGGAGGCGTCTTCCTCTACGTTCCCAAGGGCGTGGAAGTGGACCTTCCCTTCCAGAGCCTGTTCTGGGCCGACGGCGCAGGGGTGGGGCTCCTGTCCCACGTGCTGGTTGTGGCGGAGGCCAACAGCCGGGTCGACCTCGTCGTCAACGTGGTTTCGGAGCAAGAGGAAGAAGCGGTCCACAACGGGGTCTTGGAGGCCATCGTCGGTCAAGGGGCCCGCGTTCGGGTGGCCACGATCAACCACATGGGCAAGCAGGCGACGGACGTCTTTTATCGCCGCGGTGTGGTGGACCGTGACGGTCAGCTGGAATGGCTGGTCGGCGATCTGAGCGGGGGCAACACCCTGTCGGACATCACGACCCATTTGAACGGGACCGGCGGACAGGTGGATGTGAAGTCCATCGTCGTCGGCTCCGGGGAGCAGCGTTCCAACGTCACGGCCAGCGTGCACCACTGGGGAACCCATACGAAAAGCAACATCCTTTCCCGGGGCGTCATGCGGGATCAGGCCAACAGCATCATCAACGGCATCACCAAAATCGAAAAGGGTGCTACCAAGGCCGACGGGCAGCAGGCGGAAAACGTGCTGATGCTCAACTCCCGGGCTCGGGGGGATGCCAACCCGATCCTGCTGATCGACGAAAACGACGTGAAGGCGGGTCACGCCGCCAGTGTCGGTCGAATCGACGAGATCCAAATGTTTTACCTGATGTCCCGCGGCATTTCCCGGGAGGAAGCGGAGAAGCTGATCATTTTCGGGTTCCTCGCCCCGGTTCTCTCGGCGATCCCCTTTGAATCGCTCAAGCAGCAGTTGAACCGCGTCATTGAAAGGAAGCTGCAGCGATGAACCGGTATGCCCAGGATTTTCCCATCCTGAATCAGGAAGTGAACGGCCATCCGTTGGTATATCTTGACAGTTCCGCCACCTCCCAGAAACCGTTTCAGGTGATCGAGGCGGTGGAAAAGTATTACAAGGAGTATAACTCCAACGTCCACCGGGGGGTTCACACTCTGGGGAGCCGGGCGACCGACGCCTATGAGGGCGCCCGGGAGAGGGTGCGCCGGTTTATCGGAGCCCGCTCCGAGAAGGAAGTGATTTTCACCCGGGGCACCACCTCCGCCCTCAACCTGGTGGCCCACAGCTATGCCCGGGCCCGTTTGGGCCCGGGGGACGAGATCGTCCTGACCCCGGCGGAACACCACAGCAACCTGATTCCCTGGCAACAAGCGGCCAAGGCGACGGGGGCCGCTCTCAAATATTTGCCATTGGAACCGGACGGCACGCTGGATCTGAACAAGGCGAAGGAGGCCATCACCGAGCGGACCAAACTGTTGGCCATCGCTCAGGTCTCCAACGTTCTGGGGACGATTCACCCGATCCGCGAACTGGCGGACCTGGTCCATCAGCAGGGCGGCGTGATCGTGGTGGACGGGGCCCAGAGCGTGCCGCATATGAAGGTGGATGTACAGGAGCTGGACGTCGACTTTCTCGCCTTTTCCGGCCACAAGATGATGGCGCCGACCGGCATCGGCGTCCTCTACGGCAGGGAATCCCTGCTCGAAGGGATGGAGCCGCTGGAATACGGCGGGGAGATGATCGACCACGTCGATCTGTACGAATCGACGTGGAAGGAACTCCCCTGGAAGTTCGAAGGGGGAACGCCCATCATCGCCGGCGCGGTCGGCCTCGCCGCCGCCATCGACTATCTGGAATCGGTGGGGATGGACAACATCCATCGCCATGACAAGGAATTGGCGGCCTATGCCCTGAAGCGGCTGGAAGAGGTCGAGGGCATCACCGTCTACGGCCCCCGGGAAAACCGCACCGGTTTGGTCACCTTCAATCTGGAGGGGGTCCACCCCCACGACGTGGCGACGGTGCTGGACGCCGAGGGAATCGCCGTTCGCGCCGGCCATCACTGCGCACAGCCGCTGATGCGGTGGTTGGGGGTGACGGCGACGGTCCGGGCCAGTTTTTACCTGTACAACGATGAATCGGACATCGATCGATTGGTTGAAGGGATTCGGAAGACAAAGGAGTATTTCGGAAATGTCCTTAGATGACCTCTATCGCCGCGTCATCATGGATCACTACCAACGCCCCCGCAACCGGGGCCGGCTTGAGGACGACGCGGTGACCATCGACATGAACAATCCCACCTGCGGTGACAGGATTTCCCTTCAACTGCAGGTGGAGGACGGCAAGATCAAAGACGCGAAGTTTCTCGGGGAAGGCTGCTCCATCAGTCAGGCATCGGCCTCGATGATGACGGAAGCGATCAAGGGGCTGAGCATCGAGGAGGCCCTGCAGCTTTCCGGTCTCTTTTCCGCGATGATGCAGGGGGAAGAGGTGGACACGGAGCAGTTTCCCCTGGAGGACATCGAGGCGCTCCAGGGTGTCGCCAAGTTTCCGGCGCGCATCAAGTGCGCGACATTGGCCTGGAAGGCCCTGGAAAAGGGAGTCAAACAGCCCCATTAAGGGTGGCGGGAAGGTTCGAAGCCGCGGAAGCCTGACCGGAGGGAACCTTCCCGGCCCGATCGCTTTTTCCTTAGAAAGGGAGGGATTCGTATGGCGAAGGAACTGCCCGAACTCTCGGAGTACCAATACGGGTTTCGCGATAAAGACGTTTCCGTATACCGCTCCAAGCGGGGATTGTCCCGGGAAGTCGTCGAGGAGATTTCCCGGATCAAGGGCGAACCGGATTGGATGCTCGAATTTCGGCTCAAGGCGCTGGAGCAGTTTTTCAAAATGCCCATGCCCAGCGACAAGAACAGCAAATGGTTTTCCATCCTCCCCGGTGATCTGTCCGAGCTGAACTTCGACGACATCACCTATTACGTCAAACCGTCGGAGCGGCAAGGACGCAGCTGGGACGAGGTGCCGGAGGAGATCAAACGCACCTTCGACCGGTTGGGCATCCCCGAGGCGGAACGGAAGTTTCTGGCGGGGGTGTCGGCCCAGTACGAGTCGGAAGTGGTTTACCACAACATGAAGAAAGAGTTGGAACAGCAGGGTGTCATCTTCTGCGACACCGACACGGCGGTGAAGGAGTATCCCGAACTGGTGCGGGAATACTTCGGAACCGTCGTGCCTCCCACGGACAACAAGTTCGCCGCGCTGAACAGCGCCGTCTGGAGCGGCGGGAGCTTCATTTACGTGCCGAAGGGCGTGCGCGTGGAAATCCCCCTCCAGGCCTACTTCCGGATCAACTCGGAGAACATGGGTCAGTTTGAGCGGACGCTGATCATCGCCGACGAGGACAGCTTTGTCCATTACGTCGAAGGCTGCACGGCGCCGATCTACAGCACCGATTCCCTGCACAGCGCCGTCGTGGAGATCATCGTCAAGAAAAACGCCCGCTGCCGCTACACCACCATCCAGAACTGGTCCCACAACGTGTACAACCTGGTGACGAAACGGGCCGTGGCCTATGAAGGGGCCCACATGGAGTGGGTCGACGGCAACATCGGGAGCAAGCTGACGATGAAATATCCGGCCGTCATCATGAAGGGAGAGGGAGCCAAGGCCGACGTCCTGTCCATCGCCGTGGCCGGCAAGGGACAGCATCAGGATGCCGGAGCCAAGGTGACCGCCCTCGCGCCCAACTGTACGGCCACCATCATCTCCAAGTCGATCAGCAAGGACGGCGGCAAGGTGACCTATCGGGGGCTGACCAGCTTCGGCCGCAATTCCCAGGGTTCCAAAGCCAACGTCAAGTGCGACACGCTGATCCTGGACGACAAATCGACGTCGGACACGATCCCCTACAACGAAATTCTGAACGACGACATCACTCTGGAACACGAAGCGACGGTCAGCAAGGTGAGCGAAGATCAGCTCTTCTACCTGATGAGCCGCGGCCTCAGCGAAGAGGAGGCCACACAGATGATCGTGATGGGCTTCATCGAGCCCTTCACCAAGGAATTGCCGATGGAATACGCGGTGGAGATGAACCGGCTGATCAAGTACGAGATGGAAGGCAGTATCGGGTAAGTTTGATCGATACGGTTTATGGGTGGGTGAAACAAGGGCGTTTTGCCCACCAAATTTTTTTAGTTACCACGGCTTAATACAAGGCGACATCCTCGGCTTTGCGAGGGACGCGGAGATATGGCACCAACGATACCTTCACACCTGCGTGTCCGAGATTTCCGGACACGCTTTTTTGACTTGCGGCTATCCTCGCATCCCGATCTACAGTTAAGATTTGTTACCGAGGGCCCCATGATATAAGCAGCGGGGAAAAAGGTCTGCACAAGGAAAAGCTTCTGCATGCCGGGTTCCGGTGAAAGAAGCATGCCACCCATCGCCTTGCATCCCGATGAGGTTTAATCATATTGCAACTTTATCTGCATAGTGGCATGATGGAAGCTCATGGTGCAGATAATGAAGAACGCCAAAAAGGCATTTGGACTCTGGAAAGTGATCAGAAATGTGCCATCGCAGCAGTCTCTATTGGGCGGATCCTTTTCAGTAGCATGTGGACGGCCTTTGGACCCGTTATAAGGAAATGAGCAAAGAGGTTAACGAATTTATCGCATCATTTGCTGCGGATGAATCCCATTCCCTTTTAAATTCGAGATGGAAGGCTCTACCGGATAACGGAATGTCAAGATGATCATCGGGCTACTAAAGGCCGGGGTTTTGACTGGGATTCCGTGACCGCCGCATTCCTCTTTTCCATCTGATGGATTTTGGTGTAGGATGAAAAATATAATTGTTTATTAACAATGTGTCGGAAGGTCCATTCCGCCGGGAGGGAGCGAACGGTTTTCCTTCCGGCCACGGGCTTTTGGAAGCCTCAAATGTCAAATGTGGAGGGAAATAATGTGAATCGACGTCTCATGGGATCGGTGGTTCTTTTTTGTGTCGGCGTGTTTATGGGTGCCTTGGACAACGGGATCATATCCGCGGCCTTGACGACGTTGATCGATTCCTTTGACGTGACGGCAACGTGGGGTTCCTGGACCGTCACCATCTATACATTGGGGATGGCGATCAGCATCCCCATCGTCGGAAAAATGTCCGACAAGTACGGGATCAAGAAGCTGTTTCTGATCGAGATCTTTTTGTTCGGCCTGGGTTCCCTCCTGGTTGCCAGCAGTTTCAATTTCGGGATGTTCCTCGTCGCCCGGCTGATTCAGTCCCTGGGCGGAGGCGGGATCTTCATCATCGCCAGTTCCTACATACTTCGGAGTTTTCCGGTGGAGAAGCAGGGCGGGGCTCTCGGAATGCTGGGAGCCATGCACGGAATCGCGTCCGTTCTGGGACCGAATGCGGGTTCCTTCATTTTGAGCGTCACCGGAAGCTGGCACTGGCTGTTTCTCATCAACATTCCGATCGCCGTGATCCTGCTGATCCTCGGCTTTAAAGTGATCCAGGATCCCGAGATGGACGATGCGGTGCAAAAAACGGATTGGGCGGGCATCGGCCTGCTCAGCTTTGCGCTGCTCAGCCTGATGTACAGCTTTACCCTGTTGGAGGGCGTGGACCTGCTGGAAAGCATGGCTTCTCCCGAATTTCTTCTCTTTGCGGGGGCGGGCATCGTACTCCTCGTCGCGTTGGGGTTTGTCGAAAGGCGCATGGAGGCGTCCCGGGATGTGGATCCTCTGCTGCCCGTGACCTTGCTGAGGGACGCCAGCTATCGCTGGACGCTCGTTTTGGCGCTTTTGTCGGGGGCCATACTGGCTTCGGTCATCTTTATTCCCGCCTACATTGAACAGTATCTGGGCGTGGATCGAAATCTGTCGGGGTACTGGGTCACTCCCCTGGCCATCGCTTCCGGCGTGGGAGCCGGCGCCGGGGGAGCGGTGGTGGATCGGCGCGGGCCGATTCAAGCCCTGTTGGTGGCCACGGTCCTGACGGTAATCGGGTTTTTGCTGTTCCCCCTGTGGGTGAACTCCCTGTGGCAGATGGTGGTGGCGAGCTGCCTTGTCGGAGTGGGGTTCGGTTTCATGCTGGGGGCTCCCATCAATGTGCTCGCGGCGGAAAAGGCGGGGAATCAAAAGGGGATCGCCCTGGCCACCAGCTCCCTCCTCCGTCAGATCGGGATGACCCTTGCGCCGACGGTGTATGCCGGTTTCATCGCCCGGTCCTTCTTGAA
Source organism: Planifilum fimeticola (assembly GCF_003001905.1). Lineage (NCBI taxonomy): Bacteria > Bacillati > Bacillota > Bacilli > Caryophanales > Thermoactinomycetaceae > Planifilum > Planifilum fimeticola. Next base: position 32,109 of record NZ_PVNE01000028.1, on the reverse strand, counting down.
CCTGGAGGATACGATCAAAAAGAAAATGGAAGATGCCAACATTCCCGTGGGGGGAAACATGGCCCATCCCACCGGGGAAGAGATGGATGTGGCGGCGATGCAGGAAGCCTTTGATAAAATCCCGGATCCGACCGTGAGGGAGATCCTGTCTTCTTCCCTGCACGAGGCGGTGGAAACCGGGTACAGCGGTCTGTTCTACGCGTCCACGACCGTCGCCATCGCAATGCTGCTTGCGGTGATCCTGCTCGGTTTGGTCCGCAGGAAGGCAGCCCGACAGGAAGCTTGATTTGGAAAGCCCCCCGCGCCGGGGTTTTCGCGCTGCTGACAAATTCTCAACACCCGGGAAGGAGGGAAGTGACTTTCCCTCCTTCTTTATGCTTGCCTTGCAACTTTGCAGACCCGATCCCCCCTGCCGTTCAGGATTTTGGGCCCTTTTCGGGTATCCCGGCTCCCTCCGTTGTATAAACTATGTGTATACAGCCTGTTCTTGAGGGTGATATAATGGAATCAAAAGGAAAAGGCGGAGGGATGGCGGTGACCACGCGGGTGCAGAAGTGGGGGAACAGTCTGGCTGTTCGGATTCCCAGCCATATTGCCGAGGAGACGGGCATTCACCAGGGATCTGAAGTCGACATGTGCGTGGAGGGCAACGTCATCAAATTGGTGCCCAAGAAAAGAAAGCCGACCTTGCAGGAGCTGCTGGAGAAGGTGACACCGGAAAATCGCCATGACGAGATCGATTTCGGCGTGGAAGGGAATGAGCGCCTCTGATGCAGGTGCCTGACCGCGGAGACCTGGTCTACGTCAACTTTCACCCTCAAGCGGGACATGAGCAGGACGGGAGGCGTCCCGCCATTGTTTTGTCGCCGAAGGCCTTCAACGAGGTGACCAAATTTGCGGTGGTGTGCCCGATCACAAGCCGGGAAAAGGGGTATCCCTTCGAGGTGAAATTGCCGGAGGATTTGCCGATTCAGGGAGTGGTCCTGACGGACCAGGTCAAAAGCCTGGACTGGCGGGCTCGTCGGTTCCGAATCGAAGGGCGCGCTCCCGTGGAAGTGGTTCAGGAGTGTCTGGACCTCATACATACGTTTTTGTCATAAGATCCGCAGTCTGGGAAGATGGGCCCTTAAGTGTTTTTCTCATACCGATTCAAGGGGGGACAACCTTCCTTGAACATGCAGAGGGGCCGATCGTTTTTTTTGACTCCGAGGATGAGGGGGCGTACGGGAATACCATCCTTTGACACAAGGAAAAGGTGAAGACGGCCTTTTCGGCCGTCGTAACTGCTGACTCGGGAGGCGATTTTCGTCGAGCGACTCGCTACCCCGCGTGGGGCCGATGCGGAAAATCGCCCCCATCCTGACACTTTGTCAACAGCTTGGACGGCCTGTTCGGCCGTCCATTATTGATGCAGCATCACAGGGAGGAGGCGACTTCGTAGGCATCCCAGATGGCGTACATGATGTTGGCCACCCGGCGCGAATCGCCGATCCGGTGGATGTTCGCGAAATCATGTTTCAGCTCGTCGTACAGAGTTTTGTCGGGATCGAAACCGATGGCCAACACGACGGTGTCCGCCTCGATTTCTGTCTCCTCACCGTCCGCGTGGACGAGAACCCCTTTCTCGGTGGCTCGGATCACCTTCGTGGAGGTCAACACTTTTATGCCGTAATGTGGAATGAGCGCCTTGAGCATGTCGGAGTTGGCGTGGCAGAGCGGGCCGTTTGCGGCGAGAAGTTCATCCATCTCCTCCACCAAAGTGACCTGTTTGCCCTTCTTGGCCAGCCAGAGGGCCAACTCGCAGCCGACCAGTCCGCCGCCGACCACCACCGTGCGCTCTCCCGCCGTTTTTTCCCCCAGCAGGACCTCTGTGGCGGTGAAGGTGTTATTGCCGTCTCCCAGGGGGATCCGCTTCGGGATGGACCCGGTGGCCACGATGACGGCATCGGGATTTTCTTCCCTCACCATATCCGCCGTGACGGGGGTGTTCAGTTTGATTCTCACCTGCAAATCCCTCAGCACGTTTTCGTACCAGGCGGCGAGGGCCCGGTCATCCTCTTTGAAGTCGGGTACGCCGCCCGCCAGAAGATTGCCTCCCAGGCGGTCCCCTTTCTCGTAAAGGACGGGCTCGTGCCCGCGGAGCTTCAGCACCCGGGCCGCTTCACAGCCTGCGACGCCTCCCCCGATGATCATCACTTTTTTCGGTTGAAGCGCCGGCGTCAGCCGGGCTTCGCGCTCCCGACAGGCGGCGGGATTGACCGCACAGCCCAGGGAGGAATATTCCTGGATGCGGCCCATGCATCCTTCATGGCAGGAGAGGCACGGACGAATCAATTCCCGCTTTCCGGCCCGCAGTTTGTTCACGTATTCCAGATCCGCCAGAAGGGGGCGTCCCAGACCGATGATGTCGCAGGCGCCGCTCACTAGGGCATCCAGGGCGAGGTCGGGGTTGTCCATCCGCCCGGCGCAGATGACGGGAACATCGACGGTTTCCTTCACCCGTTTCGCGTAGGGGATGTAAAGGCCCTTCGGCATGTACATGGGGGGATGGCTCCACCACCAGGCGTCGTAGGAACCGACGTCCACGTCGAGGGCGTCATAACCGTAGCTGACCAGCAGCTTGGCCGCTTCGATCCCCTCCTCCACGTCGCGTCCCTTTTCATCAAAGGTTTCGCCCGGCAGCCCGCCTTCCCTCCAGTCCTTGATGAAGCTTTTGACGCTGTAGCGCAGCGCCACGGGGAAATCGTCGCCGCAGCGCTCTTTGATTTCCTCAACGACTTCCCGCGCAAACCGGAGCCGGTTTTCCAGGGATCCGCCGTATTCGTCGGTGCGCCGGTTGAAGAAGGAGATGGCGAATTGGTCCAGCAGATACCCCTCATGCACGGCGTGGATCTCGACGCCGTCAAAGCCTGCCCGCTTGGCGTTGACGGCTCCGATTCCGAACATCCTGACGATGTGCCGAATCTCCTCCTTGGACAAGGCCCGGCAGGTCTTGTTCAGCCACCGGTGGGGGATGGGAGAAGGCGCCACGGGCGGATGGTCGCCCAGATTGGTGGGGATGGTCACCCTCCCGCCCGCGCTCATTTGCAGGAAGATCCTGGCGTCATAGGAGTGAATCCGCTCGGTCAACTCCCTGGCGGTCCGCACGAAATGGATGCCGTTGTGGGTGGGGCAGGGAACGCTCGGCATGGCGTGCTTTTCCACCTGATTGTCGACAAAGGTGACGCCGGTGATGATCAGGGCGGTTCCTCCCCGCGCCCGTTCCACGTAATAATCGATGCCGCGCTGATTGAATCCCCCCTTCGGAATCGGAAAGGCCGAGGGGGCCCATCGGCGCCATCGCATAGCGGTTTTTCAGCTCCACCGGTCCGATGGAAACCGGTTCAAACAGTTTGGCGTACTTTTGGGACATACTTCGCTCCTCCTTATTTTGGAAAAACTCTCAAGCTGTCCGTTCCGTCCCACTGCTCCCGCACAATGTTTTTTTCTTGATCCAAAGACAGTGTACAGGGAAAAGCGGAGATTATTTGTGATAAATTGAACAAAAAGGGTTTCGACTTGTGATATTTTGTTTCCGTTGTTTGACAGGCAGTCCTTCCCGGGAGAGGATGAGGGGGGATGAGTCGGTCTTACCCGCTTTTTCGAAAAGCGGGCGGCTCGGCCGGAAAAGGGGAAGGGGAAAGGTCCTTGGCGGGGAACGGCTGACCGTCTTTGCGGGTGATTTGGGGGACACTGGAAGTTTTCCGCCGAAGGGTGTCTGGCAAGGGCAAAGAAGAAGGGTATGTGAATTATTGAACATGGGGGCGCAGACTGCAAAGTCTGCAACTGAGATGGGTGATTTCCGGGGCGGGATGCAGTTTTGGAAAGATCCACCGGCCGGACGGAAGGAATCGCCGGGATAAGGAATCCGGCGCGAATCTCGCCTTCCAAGTTGCGACGGCCCAATCCACTGCCGGCATGGCCTGGGAGGAGGAACTGCTCATCGCGATGCGATGGAGCAGGATTCCCTCTTCCTTCAATCGGATGCAAACGTGCCGGATTACGCCCCGGAGGTTGACTCTTTTCCGGAAATAGGATCGGAGCGGCAGGGAAGGGGATGCGCAGATGAAGGCCATCACCTGCGTCCCTCCGCACGTCGGAGATGGGTTCCGATCTGCCGAGAGGCTGACTGAACGGGACATCAGGTGTAAGACCTGCGGGTTCGCGGGGCGTTTTGCGCAGGGGAATTGGCTCCGGATTCTGAAGATCCACCGGAGAAGCGGGTGTTGACGGGTTTTCTTCTGCCTGATCGGATTATCCTGAAAATGTGGAAATCCCCGGCTCCGTGACGGGGCCGGGGCATTTTCGATGCGCCGGGGTGTCGGCCGGGCACATCCAAAAGGTGTTTTCTGCTGCCGGTCGATGTTTCCCCGGAGTCGCTTCACTGCTCTTGCGGCGCAGGGCTTTTTCGCTCCTCCGGCTTGCCGCGGATGTAGTACCGCCCGTACAATTGTCCGCAGGCGGCTTCGATGTCCACGCCGAAGGATTGTCTTACGGTCACCTTCACACCCGCTCTTCGCAAACGCCTGCAAAAGCGGGTCAGTTCATCCTCGTTCGGCCGCTGGTACGCCTTCGGAGCCCCGCTGGCGGGATTGTAACGGATCAGGTTGACGTGATACAGATAATCCCAGGGGCCACGTCCCCGCAGCAGGGAAATCAGTTTCCCGGCATGTTCGGGTGTGTCGTTGACACCGGGCAGAACGATGTAGGCGATGTACACCTTGCGCCGATTTTTGCGGATGTGCGCATCCAACGCGTCCAACACCTCGTTCAACGGATACTTCCGGTTGATGGGCATCAGAGCGCTCCGCTGCTCGTCAAAGGGGGAATGGAGCGAAAAGGTGAGATTCACCTGCGGAAACTCTCTGGACAGACGTTCGATTTGGGGGATGAGCCCGATTGTGGAGACCGTGATCCTCCGGGGGCTCAAGTTGAACAACCGGGGATCGGTCAGGACTTTCAGGGCGGCGAAGGTTTGCGGGTTGGCCAGCGCCTCCCCCATTCCCATCAGGGAAATGCTGTCGATGGGATGATTCTGCAGATGAAAATAAAGGATCTGATCGGTGATCTCATCCGCGCTCAAATTGCGCTTGAAACCGATCTTGCCCGTGGCGCAGAAGCTGCAGCCGAAGCCGCATCCGCACTGGGAGGAGACGCAGTAGGACTGCCAGCCCGCGCGGTAGATCAGCCGGACCGTTTCGATCTTATTGGAATCGGGCAGTTCAAACAGCACTTTGTCCGCCTGGCCGGACCGTTTTCGGAGTGCGGGTCTCAGGCGCAAAACGCTCTTGCCAAACCGTTCCCGCAACTGATGGCGAAGCGGGAGCGGCAGGGTCGCCATCCGCTCGAATTCGCCGATCCTCTCCTTGAAGATGGCGTGCAGGATTTGGTTGAAGCGGTACATGGGCCATCCCTTCTCAGCGACAAACGCCTTCAGCCGGTCGTATTTGGTTTCCATGACGTTCCCTCCTCGGCAGGCACCAGAGGCACGGCGGCGCCGGCGCCCCCTCGGAGGAAAATAGGGTTTCCAACAAAGAAAGGCGCCGGGTAACCGGCGCCGGAGACAAACCGAACAGATCATCGCTGTTCCAGCAAAAAAGGCGCCGGACATACCGGTGCCTTTGCTGCCTGCGTTTGTTAATGTCGATTTTTATACGTATAAAAACAAGCAGGTTGTGAAGAGCTCCGGTATGTTTTCGCTATGCCATTTAAGCTGAGCGAAAACATTGAACATGCTCTTCACAACCCCCTCGCTTTATACTGATTGTTATTATAATCCAATTTCCGGGGAAAGGCAATCTTTTTCAGGATGTGAGCAACCGGACGGCAGGTATGCCCTCATCCTCTTCCCCGACGCGACTTCCATTCGATGTAGCGGGTAACCAGGCGGATGGCCACCTCGATCGCCTCTTCCTTCGGCTCGATCCGGGGATGATGGAGTCCGTAGGGGGTTTCCACCCCCAGCCAGAACATGAAACCGGGGATCTCCCGCAGGAAGTAGCCGAAGTCTTCGCCGGTCATCGCCTCCCGGCATTCGACCAGCCGAACCTCGGTGGTGCGGATCCAGTCCATGAATTCCCGGGTGAGGGACTCGTCGTTATACACCTGGCAGTAGCCCGCCCCCCAATCGATGGCCGTCTGGCAATCGAAAGCTTCGCCGATTCCCCGCACCATCGCCCCGATCCGGTCCTTGACCTTCCGCATTGTATCCGGGGAGAGGGTGCGGATCGTCCCTTCCAGCCGGGCCTTTCCGGCGATGACGTTCTGCCGGGTGCCGGCGTGAAGCTTTCCGATGGTCAGGATGGCCGCCTCCTGCGGATCCACGTTGCGGGAGACGATGCTCTGCAGTTGGATGGCCAGTTGGGAAGCGGCAACCACCATGTCGTTCGCCAGGTGGGGCATGGCCGCGTGGCCGCCCTGTCCGACCAGATCGATGTACAGCTCGGAGGTGTTGGCGAACAGAATTCCCGGTTTGACGGCGATGGTTCCAACGGGGTATTCCGGCGCGATGTGGAGGGCCAGCATCATATCCGGCCTCCGGGCGTTGAAGATTTCGCTTTCCAGTAGGGGTTTGGCCCCACCGGGCCCTTCCTCCGCCGGCTGGAAGACGAAGAGAAGGTCGTCGTCGATGGGATGATGGACGAAATGGGTGAGGACCCCCAGGGCGATGGCCATGTGGAAATCGTGACCGCAGGCGTGCATCCACCCCGGATGGGTGGAGCGAAAGGGGAGGGTGGTCTCCTCTTCCACGGGCAGCGCGTCCATGTCCGCCCGATATCCGATGCGGAGGGAGGGATTGTTCCCCGCGATGTGGACGAGGATCCCCGTTCTCCAGGTTTGGATCTCCATCCGTTCCCCAGGCAGCGTGGCCAGGTAATCCAGCAGCAGCCGCTGGGTTTTCACCTCTCCGAATCCCGGTTCCGGAATTTGATGCAATTGGCGCCGCAGAGCGACAAAGGGGTTGAGAGCCGTCGTCATGTCCGGACTCCTTTCCTGAGAAGCTGGGTGAGAAAGCCCTCGGCGGGTTTCCCCGGCGGCCGCTCCCTATGCGGAAAAACGGGCGGTGATATACCCGTCGAGGGTGTCGGCGAAGCGGTCGATTTCTTCCCGGGTCAGCGTGAGGGGAGGAAGCAGGCGGATCACCGTTTTGGCGGTCACGTTGACCAGGATCCCCTCTTTCAGAAGATCCTGCATCAGCCGGAGGATCTCCTCCGGGGAGCGCCCCGTGTGAATGCCGATCATCATTCCCTTCCCCCGGATGTCACGGATCACATCCGGATGTTTTTGCCGGAGCGCCCGCAGGCGGTTCCAGAGGTGTTCCGCCGCCCGTCGTCCCATCTCCAGTCCGTCCTCTTCCAGCAGCACGTCGAGGACGGCATTTCCCAGGGCGGCGCTGAGGGGAGAAGGGGCGAAGGTGGTGCCGTGGTCCCCGGGGCGGAACAGGTGGGACAGCCGCCGGCCGGCGATGATCCCCCCGAGAGGGAGGCCGCCGCCGACCCCTTTGGCGAAGAGGAGCAGGTCCGGTTGAAGGCCGGTTTGCTGGTAGGCGAACAGCGTGCCGGTCCGCCCCATTCCCGTCTGGATTTCATCCATGCAGCACAGGATGTTTTGCCGCCTGCAGATGTCGCCGATCGCCTCCAGGAACGCCCTGGAGAGAGGGAGCACTCCCCCGGCTCCGAGAATCGGCTCCGCCAGGATGGCCGCGGGCCGCTTCGTTTCGCACACGCGGACCAGCTCGTCCACGTTGTTGGGCTCCACTTCGTAGATGGGAAAATCGGGCTGGGGGTAATCCTGGTAGACCGAGGGTTGGCGCGTCAGGCGCAGGGCACCCAGCGTTCTCCCGTGAAAGCTGTTTTTCAGCACGACGATGCCGTCCCTTCCCTCTCCTTCGGCGCGGATCCACTTGTGGATCAGCTTGACGGCGGCCTCCGTCGACTCCGCTCCGGAGTTGGCGAAATAGACCTTGCCGGGAAAGCTGTTTTCCACGAGCCGCCGGGCCAGGCGGATGGCCGGAGGATTCAGGAAGAGGTTGGAGATGTGCAAAAACTTCTTCCCCTGTTCCTCCAACGCCCGGAGGATGGCCGGATGGGAATGCCCCAAGACGTTGACGGCCAGTCCCGTGAAGAGGTCCAGATAGCGTTTTCCGTCGGTATCGATCAGATAATTGCCTTCCCCCCGCTCGATGGCGATGGGCAGCCTGCTGACGGTGGGCAGAATGTATTGTTCGTCCAGTCTTTTCCATTCGTTCATCGCGGTTCCTCCGATCGGAGTTTCGTCTGAAGAAAAAGGGCCGTGCGGCCCTGAGGAGGAGATTCCGGGCGCCAATCCGGCGGAACGCCGGGCGGCTTTTCCGAATCAAAGCTGACGCAGTTCCTGTTTGATCTCCGTCTTCGCGCGGGTTTTCTCGTCGATCTTTTTGATCACCCGGGCGGGAACTCCGGCGACGACGGTGTATTCCGGCACATCGTCAGTGACGATGGCCCCCGCCGCCACCACGGACCCTTTGCCGACCCGTACGCCTTCCAGGATGACGGCGTTGGCTCCGATCACCACATCGTCTTCGATGATCACCGGCTTGGCCGAGGGCGGTTCAATCACTCCGGCGATGACGGCTCCGGCGCCGATGTGGCAGTTTTTGCCGACGGTTCCCCGACCTCCGATCACGGCGTTCATGTCCACCATCGTTCCTTCGCCGATCACGGCCCCGATGTTGATCATCGCACCCATCATGATGACCGCGTTTTTCCCGATCTCCACCTGTTCGCGGATGATCGCGCCGGGCTCGATCCGCGCCGGGATGTCTTTCAGATCGAGGAGGGGGATGGCCGAATTGCGCCGGTCGTTTTCCACGACCATCTCCTCAATGCTTTCCTTGTGGGCATCCAGCACGGGCTTCAGAGACTTCCAGTCGCCGAAGACCACGCCGACGCGGCCGGCGACAAAGGCCTTCGCGTCCGGGCCGAAGTCGATTCCCTCGAGATCTCCCTTGATGTATACCTTTACCGGGGTTTTCTTTTCACTGTTCTGGATATAGGAGATAATTTCGTGGGCATCCATCATCTTCATCATGATACCGCCTTTCCGAGTGGGGTGTTTCGGGCGAAAGGGCCCGTTCCGCAACAGGTTCCGATGTCTAAATGAAGTATACCATACCCAAATGCGGGGACAAATCGGGAAGCGGGGATTTCTCTCCGTTATGAGGGCGCTTTTCGGGTTTGGGAGAGAGACTGCCGGCGCGTTTCTTTCCCGGAAATGCCCTGACATTTCCCTGACACAAACGGCGGCTACAATAAGCATGTCCAAACACCATCACCCGGACCTTGTCCGAGATGTTGCCGGACGCGTGAGGAAACCGAGGGCGGGACCCGAAGGCGACCGGGATGGACCCCCTGACTCGGTGACGGACCCCATATAGCCGGTTCCGATGTTCCTTCGGGATTCTTCGCGCATTCTCCGGCGCGGACATCCAGCGGCATGATTGCAACCTCCTTTCGGGCCGATTCCCTTCGGCCCGTTTCTTTTCATTCAAGTACAATAGAGGAAGGAATGCCGGAAGAAAGGCGGGGTGGTGTCCTTGAGACTGGTGTTGGTGGTGGAAGACGAAGTTCCCATTTCCCGGGTCCTGGCGGCTTATCTGCGCCAGGCCGGTTTTCGGGTGGAGGCCGCCTTTGACGGAAAGGAGGCGCTGGATCGGTTTGAAGCCCTGCAGCCCGATCTCGTCATCCTGGATGTAATGCTTCCCGAGATGGACGGGTGGGAAGTGCTGAAGCAGATCCGAAGCCGGAGCTCCTGCCCCGTCATCATGCTGACGGCCCTGGGGGAGATGCACCAGCGCGTAGCGGGGCTGAACGAAGGGGCGGACGATTATGTGACCAAGCCCTTTGCTCCGGAGGAGGTCGTCGCCCGGGTGCGGGCGGTGCTGCGCCGCCCCCGGCCGATGGTGCGGGGGAGGGAAATCGCGCAGTTCGGCAGCCTGAAGATCGATTTTGACGGGCATTGTGTGTTTCTTCGCGGCAAACGCTTGTCACTCACACCCCGGGACTTTTCCCTGCTCTCCTTTTTCGCCCGCCATCCCAACCGGACGTTTTCCCGGGATCAACTGCTGGACCGGGTTTGGGGCTGGGAATACGAAGGAAGCGACCGGGCGGTGGATCTGGCGGTCAAGCGCCTGAGGAAAGCCCTGAAGGAGTGGCCGAAGGCCGAGGGGGAAATCATCACGCTTCGCGGAGTGGGGTATCAGTTCCGTGTCTACGAAAGCTGACCAAAAGCGGGTTCCTCTTCTGAAGTACTGGACGATTCGCTATCTGCTGGTGTTGCTCTCCAGCCTGGTCATCGTGGCTTCCCTGTCCGTGTACTGGACGCAGGAAAGGGAGAAGAAGCACCACCTGCAACTCAACCGGCTCTTCGCCCAGGAGATCGCCGAGCGGATCGGCAGCGAGGGGGAGTTGGTGATCAGCTCGGCGGTGTGGAACCGGTTGTTGTCCCGGGGCCGGAGCTATTTCGATCTCCCCGGAGAAGAACGGGAGACGCAGCCGCTTCCCCTGATCCTGATCGTCGATCGGGAGGGGAAGGCGGTCTACCAAAACCGGGCCATCGACAATGAGCGGCTTCTTCACTATTTGCTGGAGAAGGGCCCCGTCGCCGAGGAAGAAGTCATGGACACGCTGGAGAATGGGGATGTGGCCTGGTACATCGTCGCCGAGCCGATCTGGAGGGGGAATTGGCTGATCGGAACGGTTTTCGTCATCAGCGAAGAGAGCGTTCGTTCCACCATGCCCTTCCGTCAGATCTTCCCCTGGATCATCGTCATCCTCTGCCTGGGGATTTCGGGGTGGATGGTCCTCTATTGGCTGTCGCGCAAGCTGACGGACCCCATCCGCCGGGTGGCGGCGGCGGCATCCCAGCTCAGGCAGGGGAATTACGACATCCGGCTTCCCCGGGACCTGAAGGAGCGGGAACTGTACGAGCTGACCCATTCCTTCTCGGAAATGGCCTCCCGGCTGAAGCGGTCGGAGGAGCTGCGCACGGAGCTGTTGGCCGGGGTCACCCACGAGCTGAAGACCCCGATCACGTCTATCGGGGGGCTGCTGAAGGCGGTCCGGGACCGGGTCGTGACGGGCAAGGAGGCGGACGAGTTTCTGGACATCTCCCTGGAGGAGACGAAACGGTTACAGAAGATGGTGGAAGACCTGCTGGAATTCAACGCGTACGCCACAGGCACCGTCCCGATCGAATTGAAGCCCCTCTCCCTGAACGAGTTGATCCGGGAGATGGCGGAGCGGTGGAAGGTGGTGAATCCCCCTCCCTCCCTTCACCTCCGGACGACCCTGCCCGAGGAGATCCTGATGGTGCGGGGGGACGCCCACCGCATCCAGCAGATCCTGTCCAACTTGCTCGACAACAGCCGATCGGCGCTGAAGGATCAGGGAAACATCGAAATCCGGCTCTATGCCCGCGATCCGGAAACGGCGGCCGTGGACTTCACCGACGACGGTCCGGGGATTCCGCCGGAGGAACAGCCGCTGATTTTCGAACGCTTTTACCGGGGGAAGAAAAAGAAGGAGAAAACGAGGGGACTGGGATTGGGTCTGCCCATCAGCCGCCTGCTGGCCCGGGCCCAGAAAGGGGACCTGTTTTTGAAGGAAAGCGCTCCGGGGCGCACCACTTTTACCCTGTTGCTGCCCCGTGCAAAGGAAAAATCTTTGGCCGGCGGGATCGAATAAAAGAATATCTTCGAAAGCGCCGGGGCATCCTCCCGGTCTTTTTATCGTTCTTTTTCATGAATTCTGCCGGGAAAATCGGTGTTTTTCTGCATAAGTCAGGAATTTTGTCCCTCCAGCCACCTCCGGATCGTCTCCGCCTTCTCCCTGCGGCCCAGACGCAGATAAGCCCGGTATTCATACTCCAGGGAGAGGACCGGGATGCGCATTCCATCCCTTTCCACATACAGGCGAAAGCGGGCCGGATCGACGGGTTCTTCCCAACGCCAGTCCTCCAGCCGCTTTTGGATGTCGCCCATGATCTCCACCCGGATGCCGTCGATGGTCAGGCTGCCGAAGTGGGAGCGGATGGTCTCCGCCTCGGAAAAGGTCACCTTTCGCGTGACAAAGGGGGCGAAGCGCCTTTCGATCTCGTAGGCGCCGGAGCGGTCGGTCTGAATGTCGATATCGTTTACCGTCATCGGCATTCCCTGCAGGGCCATGCCCAGGCTGCCGGTGACCGCCCAGACCGCGGAGGAGCCGGCCAAGCCGTCGTGAATTTTCCGGAGAACCTGGAGGTAGATGGGTTGGATCAAGTGCTCCACCTCTTTGCTGCAGATTTTATAGTCATTATCCGTTTGAACCTGACTCTTTGACAAGAAGTGGGCTCTCAGGCAGTGGAATAAAGACATTCGGAATGGAGAGGAAAATGGAACTTGGGGTGTGGTGAAGGGCCGGGACATCTCCGGAAACGGGGTTGTCAGTTTCGCAGGAGAACAGACATGCAAAATACATGTCGATGTTCCCCGCAAAATATGCCATTGTATCCTTCACATCGCAAAAGCGGCCCTCTATGTAGAGAGCCGCTTTCTTCCAATCGGCAGAGATCAACTCGAACGGATGAAAAGTCAGACCCTTTTTTTGCAGACGATGGTCAACCCTCCACAGGATTTTCTTCAGCGATTTTCCAATTCGGCATCCTCGTTCTGTTCCTTCAGACGGCCGTTTTGTTCGGAAACTGGCTGTTATAGAGGTCAGCATAAAATCCGTTCGCTTTCAGAAGCTCGTGGTGGGTTCCTTGTTCGACAACCTTCCCTTGATCCATGACCAAAATGAGATCGGCGTTCCGGATCGTCGACAGACGGTGGGCGATCACAAAACTCGTCCGCCCTTCCATCAAACGGTTCATCGCTTGCTGGATCAAAAGTTCCGTCCGTGTATCGACGTTGGATGTCGCTTCATCCAGAATCATGATCGGCGGGTCGGCGAGGATGGCCCGGGCGATGGTCAAAAGTTGCTTTTGCCCTTGAGAGATGTTGGATGCCTCCTCGTTGATGACGGTGTCGTAACCGTCCGGCAGTGTCCGGATGAAATGGTCCGCACAGGCCGCCTTCGCCGCCGCAAAAATTTCTGCATCCGTCGCCCCGTCTTTTCCGTACGCGATATTCTCTTTGATCGTTCCGTTAAAAAGCCACGTATCCTGGAGCACCATGCCGAAGGTGGCGCGAAGATTTTCCCTGGACAATTCGCGGATGTCAATGCCATCGATTTTGATGCTCCCGCTTCGAACATCGTAAAACCGCATCAACAGGTTGATCAAGGTTGTCTTGCCCGCGCCCGTCGGTCCGACGATCGCCACGGTTTGCCCGGGTTTCACATCGATGTTCATATCCTCAATAAGCGGTTCGTCTCCGTAGCTAAAGGAGACATGGTCAAACGTCACGGCACCTTTTGCGCGGGTCAATGCGGACGCGGCGGTTTCTGCCACTTCTTCTTCTTCATCAAGCAGTTCAAAAACGCGTTCCGCCGCCGCGATCGTCGCTTGGATGATGTTTGCGATGTTCGCCGTCTGGGTGACCGGTTGCGAGAACTGCCGGGAATATGAAATGAACGCGTGGATATCGCCGATGGATATCGCGCGCTGTGTCACTAAAATGCCGCCGAAGACGCAGATCATGACGTATCCGAAGTTGCCGACGAAAAGCATCAACGGCATGATGATGCCCGAAATAAATTGGGCGGCGCGTCCGGCGTCATACAATTGTTCATTGACCTCGTCGAACCGTTCGATCGCCTTTTTCTCACGGCCAAAGGCCTTCACAATCTGATGTCCCGTATAGGTTTCTTCGATATGGCCGTTGAGTTCGCCGAGCGTGCGCTGTTGGTCCGCAAAACGTTTTTGCGATCTTTTCAAAATGGGACGCATGAAAAAAATCGACATCGACAAGCTGGCGATGGAAATCACCGTCAATAGCGGGCTGATCGTCAACATCATGATGATGATCCCGACAATGGTCACAAACGACGTAATGAACTGTGCCATACTTTGTTGGAGGGTCGTGCCGATCAGGTCGATATCATTGGTAACGCGGCTCAACGTCTCCCCGTGCGGATGGCCGTCGTAGTATTTGAGGGGCAGTTTTTTGAGCTTTTCGTTGACTTCTTGCCGCAGATGGTACACCGTTTTTTGCGCGACCGTTGCCATGAGGTACTGCTGAATATAACTGAACAAACTGCTGAACACATATAATCCGGCGATCAGGATCAAAATTTGGGCAATGCCGTGAAAGTCGATGGCGGCGCCAGGTATGCCCTTCAGCTTGGCGAAGCTGCCTTCAAACAATTTGGTGATTGCATCTCCGGTCAATTTCGGTCCAAGGATCATAAAAACGGTGCTCAACGTCGCAGCAACGATGACGGCGGAAAGTTGCAGGCGAAACGGTTTTAAATACGCCAGAAGCCGCCACAACGTACCTTTAAAATTCTTGGCCTTTTGGCCGGCCATCATCAAGGCGGCACCGTGCCCGAAACCGCGTCCGCCAGGTCCTTGCGTCCTTTTTTGCCCGCTCATGCGATCTCATCCTCCCGAAATTGCGACGCGACGATTTCTTGATAAACCTCATTCGTCTCAAGCAATTCTTGGTGGGTGCCGATTCCGGCGATTTTTCCTTGGTCCAAAACGATGATCCGATCCGCGTCCATTACGGTGCTGACGCGTTGGGCCACGACGATGACCGTCGCCTGTTTCGTCTCCTCTTTCAATGCCGCGCGCAGATCCCTGTCCGTTTTGTAATCGAGAGCCGAAAAACAGTCATCAAAAATATAAATGTCCGGTTTTCTGACCAATGCCCGGGCGATCGACAACCGTTGTTTTTGACCGCCTGATAAGTTGGTGCCGCCTTGCGAGATCACGGACTCGTAGCCGTCTTTCATTTTGTTGATGAAGTCATCGGCCTGAGCGATGCGGGCGGCATGTTCAATTTCGGCTTGCGTCGCGTCTTCCTTTCCAAAACGAAGATTGTCGCTGATCGTGCCCGAAAAGAGCAGCGCTTTTTGCGGAACGTAACCGATTCTTGAACGAACATCCTCCAGTGTACAATGCCGGATATCAACGCCATTGATGCGGATGGTTCCGCTCGTTGCATCAAAGAAGCGCGGGATCAAGTTGACCAGGGTTGTTTTTCCGGAACCTGTGCCTCCGATGATCGCGGTTACTTCACCCGGGTAAGCTTTAAAACTGATATCCGACAATGCGGGTTCTTCGGCACCGGGATAACGGAACGTCACGTGTTCAAATTCCAGCGCACCCCGCTTGCGATCGGCCGTCTCATTCCCCTCGCTGAAGACGACCGGCTTCATATCCAGCACTTCATTGATCCGATTGGCAGAAACCGAAGCGCGCGGAATCATGATGAACATCATCGAGGCCATGATCAGCGCGAACATGATTTG
The DNA here is from genome assembly GCF_003001905.1 of Planifilum fimeticola. Lineage (NCBI taxonomy): Bacteria > Bacillati > Bacillota > Bacilli > Caryophanales > Thermoactinomycetaceae > Planifilum > Planifilum fimeticola. The sequence continues at coordinate 16,639 of NZ_PVNE01000028.1, read as the reverse complement.
CATGATGTATTGGACAAAAGCCATCAAATCACCGATCTGCATGGCGCCATGGTCGATCCGAATGCCGCCGATCCAGACGACGGCAACCACCGTCAAGTTCATGACGAGCATCATGATCGGCATCATGAAAGCCATCACTTTATTGACTTTGATCGAAACGTCCGTCAAATCTTTATTGGCGTTTTGCAGCCGAGCCTGTTCCTGTTTTTCCCTGTTGAAAGCACGAATGACGCGAATGCCGGTCAAGTTTTCACGCAGTACCAAATTCAACCGGTCCAAGCGTTTTTGCACCATCCGGAAGAGCGGAATGGCTTTCGACATGATCAAAAAGATGGCTCCCACCAAAATCGGCATCGTCGCCACAAGAATGAGCGATAATTTGGCGTCCTTCGAAAGCGCCATGATTAACCCGCCGATAAACATGATCGGGGCGCTTGCAATCATCCGGAAAAGCATGATCACGACTTGTTGGAGTTGGGTAATATCGTTGGTTGTTCTCGTAATGAGCGAGGCGGTTCCCACCCGGTCAAATTCCTGCAATGAAAAGTTCAACACGTGGACAAATACTTTCCGGCGAAGGTCGCGCCCGAAGCCCATCGCTGCGCTTGATGAGAAGTAGCTTGCGGCAATGGACGCAAGCGCTCCAATCGCGGAAATGAAAAGCATGAGCCCGCCCATTTTCCATATATAGGGTTTGTTGCCGACAACGACCCCTTTGTCGATAATGTCCGACATCAGCGTCGGCAAATACAGATTGGCCATCGACTCGATAAAGACGCAGGCGAAGACCGAAAGGACAATCCACTTATACACCTTGAGATTTTTCAATATTTTTATCATAGGTCATTCCCCTTGCTCCATAAGGGCTTTTTCCAAATAGCTCTCAATTCTGCTCAGGTAGTCGAGCAGTTCTTTTTGTTGCTTTTCGCTGAGCGTTCTCACGGCCGCTTCAAAAACATTATTGGCATAACCTTTATGTTGCCGAATGTTCTCGTACATGGCCCTTCCCTTATCGGTGAGGGTAAGTTGCATTTCCCTCCGATTCTCTTCGACCGGCCGTCGATCCAAGAATTCCGCCTGCACAAGCCCTTCCACGGCCTGGCTCAATGTGCTCTTCGGAAACCTCGTCATTTGTCCGAGTTGTTTCTGTGTTGTCGATTCAAGCGGCCCAATCGTCATCAAAAGAAAAAATTGGGGCAGAGACAGCCTATTGTCCGTCGCCGTTTTGTGGGCTATTTTTCTCAGGTAAGTATTCACTCGCCAAAACGTGCGCAATATCTCTCTTGGTTGTCCGTCTGTTTGCTCTTCCGGATTCATCTTAACCACCCCTATTTTCCAATTTGAACTGTTCATATACGAACTGTTTATAGCCGTATTTTATAGTCAGCCGGTATCCTTGTCAATAGGGGTCAGCATCACAAAGAAAATGGACCGGTTGCGGGAGGCCGGAGAAGCTAAGGGAATCAATTTTGGTCGGCGATCAAGGGCGTGCCGGAGATGGAGGAGCCTGTCGGAAAATGAAAGCCGGGCCGAAGGGCCCGGTTGTTGACAGAGTATAGGTGGGAGCGGTTTTTCACAGAGCGACCCCTGCTGATAGGGCCGAGGAAGTTGTGAAACCAACCATCCCCATCGGATGCCGAAAGGGGGTGTACCGTTTTGTTTCGTTCATATGGCCAAGGTACCCGGCGGCACACTCCCTTTCCCCAACATCAATTTTTAAAGAGCCTTTGGCGCGCGGTATGTCGCCAGTCTCAACCGGGCCATGGGTCGGGGTTCAGGCTGTTGACAAAGCGTCAGGCGGAGGCCTTTTTCCCCCTCGGCTTCACTTGAGGGGCGTGTGCTCGGAGAAACATCGCCTCCCATCGTCTTCGACGATTGCCGGAAATCCCGCACCCTGGCCTGGGGCCCGGGTTGCCCGCCCTACGCGGCAGCCGTGGCGAAAAAAAAGCACCCGGGCTCTTCGGCCCGGGTGAGTTTTTTTGTGGCGGCCACCGCGCGGATCAATAGGCCCGGGCGAACCAGACCGTATGCCGGGCGCTGTCGCCGCACACCAGGCAACGCTTCTTTTCTTCCGGAGGATGGAAGGGAATGTTGCGGGAGGTGAATTTGGTCTCCTCCTTCACTTTCGCTTCGCAGGCGTCGCTTCCGCACCATCCCGCCAGCATCCAACCCGCCGGTTCGCCCCGCTCGGAGGATGCGGCGATGTGTTGTTGAAGGTCGTCCAGGGTTTCCAGGTCCAGGTGGGAGTGGCGGTCGCGGAAGTCGACGGCCATCCGGAACAGGTTTTTCTGAATCTCCGTATCCAGCAGGGATTGAACGGTTTCCAGGACCTTGTCCAGGGGGACCGTCAGTTTTTCGCCGGTGTCCCGGCGGGCCAGGACACACTGGTTGTTTTCGACGTCCCGCGGCCCGAGTTCGATCCGCAGCGGCACTCCCCGCATCTCCCACTCGTTGAATTTCCAACCCGGGCTTTCATCCCGGAGATCGGCCTTGACCCGGATTCCCGCCTGTTTCAGCGTTTCGAAGATCCGGTCGAAGGGGCCCATCACATCCTTCCGCTTTTTGGGCGGCCCGACGGGGATCATGATCACCTGCACCGGTGCCAGCCGCGGCGGCAGCACGAGCCCCTGATCGTCCCCGTGCACCATGATCAGGGCGCCGATCAGGCGCGTGGATGCCCCCCAGGATGTGGTGTGCACGTACTTCCGCTGGTTATCCCGGTCCAGGAATTGAATGTCGAAGGCCTTGGCGAAGTTTTGGCCGAGGTAGTGGGAGGTGCCCGCCTGCAGCGCCTTGCCGTCCTTCATCATCGCTTCGATCGAGTAGGTTTGAACGGCTCCGGCAAACCGCTCCGAAGGGGTTTTTTCCCCGGTCCAGACGGGAATGGCCAGTTCGCTTTCCACGAAATCCCGGTAGATTTCCAGCATCTGCATCGTTTCCCGCCGCGCTTCCTCCTCGGTCGCGTGGGCGGTGTGCCCTTCCTGCCAGAGGAATTCCGAGGTGCGCAGGAACGGAAAGGTCCGCTTTTCCCAGCGGAAGACGTTGGCCCACTGGTTGATCAGCACCGGAAGATCCCGGTAGCTCTGGATCCATTGACTGTACATGTGGCCGATGATCGTCTCGGAGGTGGGGCGGAGGGCCAACCGTTCCTCCAGCTGTTCGCCGCCGGCCTCGGTCACCCAGGGCAGTTCGGGGTTAAAGCCTTCCACATGATCCTTTTCTTTCTGGAAGAAGCTCTCCGGCACCAGCATCGGGAAATACGCGTTGCGGTGCCCCGTCTCCTTGAAACGTTTGTCGAGACCGGCCTGGATCCGCTCCCAGAGTTCGTAGCCGTCCGGCTTGAACACGATGCAGCCGCGAACCGGGGAGTAATCCATCAGGTCGGCCTTTCGGATGGTATCGATGTACCATCGGGAAAAATCTTCGGACTGCGGGGTCACACCCTTTTCGTCGTGCATGGCATGCGCTCCTTTCCTTAAAATGCAAAAACTCCGCCCCTGATAGGGACGGAGAGTCGCTCCGCGGTACCACCCTGCTTGACCGCCGCTTGTGGCGGCCCGCTTTGACCCGTTAACGGCGGGGACCCGGCACGGCTCATCGCCGGCTGCTCCAGGGTGGGTGCAAGGGGCTCCGCGTACCGGCTTCGCACCGTCCGCCGGCTCTCTGGGACGCGGCGCTCCCCTTGTCGGCCCTTTCATCGCATTTCTCTCATTCGTACAGTCAACTTTATCAGGTTGGAGAGCGGATGTCAATGCGATCGCCCCCTTCGGGCGGCAATGTTTGAAAGCGGGAGGAAGTGAAAAAATGAAGAAGAGGTAGTTGCAAGACAACTACTGTTGTAATACAATAACGGTGAACGGGCGAATTGTATTACTACAGAATCGTCCCGAGCGGAAGGGGGAAGCAGCATTCATGACGACCACCCTCTCATGTCCGGAAGGGGTAGAGGTCAAAGGACGGGTGACACCGGAGGTTGCGGAGATCTTAACCCCGGAGGCGCTGGACTTTGTCGCCCGGTTGGAGCGGAAATTCGGTGACAGAAGGAAGGAGCTCCTCGCCCGGCGCGCCCAGCGTCAGGAGCGCCTCGACGCCGGAGAGATGCCCGATTTCTTGCCGGAAACCCGATCGATTCGCGAGGGATCCTGGACCATCGCGCCTTTGCCGAAGGATCTGCAGGATCGTCGGGTGGAGATCACCGGTCCGGCGGGCGACCGGAAAATGGTGATCAACGCCCTCAATTCGGGAGCCAAATGCTTCATGGCCGACTTTGAGGACGCCCTCTCTCCCACTTGGGAGAATGTGATCCAAGGGCAGATCAACCTGAGGGACGCCATCCGCCGGCGGATCGATTTTGTCAGCCCCGAGGGGAAGAAGTACGCCCTCAAGGATGAAGTGGCCACGCTGATCGTTCGGCCCCGGGGCTGGCACCTGGAAGAGAAGCACCTGTTCGTCGACGGGGATGCGATGTCCGGCGGGCTTTTCGATTTCGGCCTGTATTTCTTCCACAACGCCAAGGAATTGATCGACCGGGGAACGGGTCCCTATTTCTACCTTCCGAAGATGGAGAGCCACCTGGAGGCCCGGCTGTGGAACGACGTGTTCAACTTTGCGCAGGATGAGCTGGGGATTCCCCGGGGCACCATCAAGGCGACCGTGCTGATCGAGACGATCATGGCCGCCTTCGAAATGGATGAGATCCTCTACGAGCTGCGGGAACACTCCGCGGGTTTGAATTGCGGCCGTTGGGATTACATTTTCAGCTATCTGAAGCGGTTCCGCAATCGGCCGGAGGTGATCCTCCCCGACCGGAGCAAGGTGACGATGACGGTACCCTTCATGAGGGCTTACACCCTGCTGACGATCAAGACGTGCCACCGGAGGGAGGCGCCGGCGATCGGAGGCATGGCCGCCCAGATCCCGGTGAAGAACGACCCGGAAAAGAACGAGGCGGCCATGGCCAAAGTGCGGGAAGACAAGCGGCGTGAAGCTTCCGACGGCCATGACGGGACCTGGGTGGCCCATCCGGGGCTGGTTCCCGTGGCCAAGGAGATCTTTGACGAGCTGATGCCCACGCCCAATCAGATCCACAAGAAGCGGGAAGATGTCCGGGTGACCGCCAAAGATCTGGTGGCCGTCCCCGAGGGCCCCATCACCGAACAGGGGATCCGGACCAACCTGCGGGTGGGACTTTTGTACGTGGAGGCATGGCTCCGGGGTTACGGCGCCGTCGCCATCGACAATCTGATGGAGGATGCGGCCACGGCGGAAATCTCCCGGGCCCAGCTGTGGCAGTGGATTCGCCATCCCGAGGGCAAGTTGGAGGACGGCCGCGAGGTGACCTGGGAGCTGGTGGAAGGGTTCATGCAGGAGGAGCTGGACCGAATCCGGGAGGAGATCGGGGAGGAAGCCTTTGAAAAGGGCAAGTTCAATGAGGCCCGGGAGCTTCTGACCCGCCTGATCAACCAGGAGCAATTGGCCGAGTTCCTTACCCTTCCGGGATACGCGTACCTGGATTGATGCAGAAAAGGGGAGATGGCCGGGGACTTCGTCCCCCCTTCTCCCCAGAAGTTCAAGAGTCCGACGCGATCGGACCGGCTTTAGTCCCTTCATGCAAGTTCAGAGGCTGTCTCATCCGCTCCTTTCCCGAGTTTCAACTTCCGGAAAGGGGAGGGGACGGTATTATACCGAGTATGTAAAATATTTACAATATTATCAAATATATACCAAGGAGGTATGGATCATGATTGATGCGCAGGAAGCCAAAGCCCTGCAGGAGAGCTGGGAGAAGGACGAACGGTGGAAGGGCATTGTCCGCCCCTACACCGCGGAGCAAGTCTTGAAGCTGCGCGGTTCCGTCAAGATCGAGTACACCCTGGCCAAGATGGGCGCCGAGCGGCTGTGGCACCTATTGAAAACGGAGCATCACGTGAAAGCCTTGGGCGCCCTCACCGGGAACCAGGCGGTCCAGCAGGTGAAGGCCGGCTTGAAGGCCATCTATCTGAGCGGTTGGCAGGTGGCGGCGGACGCCAACCTGGCCGGTCAAATGTATCCGGATCAGAGCCTGTATCCTGCCAACAGCGTCCCCCACGTGGTGAAGCGGATCAATCAAGCCCTGCAGCGCGCCGATCAGATCGAACACGCCGAGGGCGGGGCCAAGCGCTACTGGTTCGCGCCGATCGTCGCCGATGCGGAGGCCGGGTTCGGAGGCACCCTCAATGTGTTTGAACTGATGAAAGCGATGATCGAAGCGGGTGCCGCCGGCGTCCACTTTGAGGATCAGCTGTCCTCGGAGAAGAAGTGCGGACATCTGGGAGGAAAGGTGCTCATCCCGACCCAGCAGGCGATTCGAAACCTGGTGGCCGCCCGCCTCGCCGCCGATGTGATGGGAGTGCCCACCATCCTCATCGCCCGGACTGACGCCAACGCCGCTAAACTGCTCACCAGCGACATCGATCCCCGGGATCGGGAGTTCATCACCGGGGAGCGGACGGCGGAGGGTTTCTTCCGGGTGCGCGCCGGTCTGGATCAGGCCATCGCCCGGGGATTGGCCTATGCGCCCTACGCCGACCTCATCTGGTGCGAAACCTCGGAACCCAACCTGGAGGAAGCCCGCCGCTTCGCCGAGGCGATTCACGCCAAATATCCGGGCAAAATGTTGGCCTACAACTGTTCGCCCTCCTTCAACTGGAAGAAGAAGCTGGATGACGAAACCATCGCCCGCTTCCAGGATGAGCTGGGCGAAATGGGATACAAGTTCCAATTCGTCACCCTGGCCGGTTTCCATGCCCTGAACCACAGCATGTTCGAACTGGCCCGCCAGTACAGGGAACGGGGGATGGCCGCCTACGCCGAACTGCAGCAGCGGGAGTTTGCCAGCGAAGTGCACGGCTATTCGGCCACCCGCCATCAGCGGGAAGTGGGTACCGGTTACTTCGACGAAGTCTCCATGGTGATTTCCGGGGGCAGCTCCTCCACGACCGCCCTCACGGGATCCACGGAAGAGGAGCAATTCACCCAGGTTTGAGGTTTCCCTCATCTCCGTATCGGCTCATCCGGGAAATCGCGCAATAAAACGGGCGCCTGCTCGAACGATGCGTTCGAGGGGCGCCCTTCTTTTATCCTCCTGCGGTTTAACCCCCGTTTTCCTCCCGGATCGATGCGTAGATCTTGTTCAGGAGATTCTGCTTTTCCTCCCACAGGTCCCGGGAGAGATCGACGGGGTACTCCTCCGGGTTGAGGAGGCGCAGGTATTCTTCCCAAAACAGGGAGAGCTGCTCCCGATGGTAATTTCGAATTTCCTCCAGGGAAGGAAGTTCGTACACCCGTTTTCCGTCCCGGAAGATGGGAACGAGGAGGTTGATCGCCCGGAAATGGGTGACCTTTTTTTTCCGGAAGGTGTGGACCGGGTGGAAGAGGATGAGGGGACGGCTTTCATCGATGACGGTATCCACCCGGGTGATCAGATCCCCCCGCGCCTTGCCCGTTTTCCGGTCGACAATCCGGTAAACCGTCTTGCGGCCGGGAGTGGTCACCTTTTCCGGATTGGAGGAGATTTTCAGGGTCGGAAGCCACCGGCCCTGCTCGTACCGGGCCACCATTTTGTAAACGGCACCGAGGGCGGGTTGATCATAGGCGGTGATCAGCTTGGTGCCGATTCCCCAGGAGTCGATCCGGGCTCCCTGGGATTTCAGGTTGAGGATGGTTGTTTCGTCCAGATCGCTGGAGGCGACGATCAGGGTGTCCGTCAGCCCCGCCTCGTCCAGCATCTGCCGGGCGCGTTTGGACAGGTAGGCCAGGTCGCCGCTGTCCAGGCGGACGCCGGCCAGTCGCTTTCCTTCCCGCTTCAGCTCCAATCCCACCTGGATGGCGTGGGGCAAGCCGCTCTTCAGGGTGTCGTAGGTGTCCACCAGCAGGATGGCCTGGTCCGGGAAGGAGCGGACGAAGGCGCGGAAAGCTTCCAGTTCGCTGTCAAAGTCCTGTACCCAGGAATGGGAATGGGTTCCCCGGGTGGGGATGCCGAAGAGCTGACCGGCCCGAACATTGCTGGTGGCGTCGAAACCGGCGATATAGGTGGCCCGGGCTCCCCACACCGCCGCATCCGTCTCCTGGGCCCGCCGGGTGCCGAATTCCATCAGGACGTCCTTGGGGGCGACGTGGCGGATGCGGGCCGCCTTGGTCGCCACCAGCGACTGGTATCCGACGAAGTTGAGCAGGGCGGTCTCCACCAGTTGCAGCTCCATGATCGTCCCTTCCAGCCGAAGAAGGGGCTCGTTCGGAAAGACCAGTGTTCCCTCCGGGATGGCGTACAGATCGCCGGTGAATCGGAAGGAGCGAAGCATCTTCAAAAAGTCCGGGTCGTAGTTTTCCGGCTGGCCGGCGAGATATTCAATGTCTTCCTCGGTAAAGCGGAGATTTTCCAAATAGTGGACTGCCCGTTCCAGTCCGGCGAAGACGGCGTAGCCGTTTCCGAAGGGGAGTTGTCGGAAATATAGGTCAAAGGCACGGCGCCTGCGGTGAGTTCCGTTTTTCCAATGGGCGTACATCATGTTGATCTGATACTTGTCCGTATGTAAGGAGGGTACAGGGGACGGTACCATCTTTTCTTCATTCCTCCGATTTACTGTTCTTGAAAACGCGCGGTGCCTTCCCGTAGGAAAAGGCGGCTCCGGGCCGTTTCCGTTCCTTCAGCGGTCGACGATGATCTGGTACATCACCGGGACGACCTTTTCTTTTGCGATGTAGTAGGCCGAGAGGCGGCTCTGATCTCCCTTGAGGGAGAGGATCCAGTAGCTCTTTTCCGGGTAATGCCAATTGGCCAGATCCCGGGCGGAGGGAACCGGATCCGTGTTGGGGTGGGAGTGGACGATGCCGATCCAATCCAGCCCCCTTTTCCGGATTTCCCGAATCGTATCCAGATAGGTGCGAGGTTCGAATTGAAAGGAGTGGGGGCTTTGGTCCAGGTTCGGGATGGGAAAAAAGTGGGTGATCTCCTGATCCTGTCCGGCCAATATTCCGCACGCCTCGTTGGGCAGCTGTTTCATGCAGTACTGCCGGAGATGGTCGACCACCGCCGCCCGGATCGACAATACCTGGCGGGCCACTTTAGAAACCTCCTCAACGGCAGGGTGTCCCGGTGTGAGCTATTTCTGTTCCGGGTCAACGGTTTCTTTCATCTATTGTATAACTAAAGCCGCCCAAGGGAAAGGGAGGCCATGTCGGGGCGAAATTTCGATTCCTGTGATAGAATGAGTTCACCAGAGACAGGGAGGGAGCCGGATGAATCCGATTCAAGTGGGCGTGTGCGGTTGGGGAGATCACGACCTGTATCCGCCCGGGACCCCCTCGCGGGACAAGCTGGCCCTCTATGCCGGCCATTTTCCGGTGGTGGAGGTGGACAGCACCTATCACGCCATTCCTCCCGCTGAGCGGTGCGCCCGCTGGGTGGAGGACACGCCGGAGACCTTCCGATTCGTGGTGAAGGCCTACCGGGAGCTGACCGGCCACGGCCGACCGAAGGGAGCGCCCGAACGCCCCTGGAAGGAGGTGGCCGACAGCTTTGCCGCCGCGCTTCGGCCGTTTCAAGAGGGGGGAAAGCTGTCGATGGTGTTGTTCCAGTTTCCCCCGTGGTTCGACTGCACCCGGGAACACGTCCGACATATCCGGCGGTGCCGGGAGGCCTTCGCTGATTTTCCCCTGGCCGTCGAATTCCGCAACCGGACGTGGTACGCACCCCGCTTTCGCGAGGGGACCCTCCGCTTTCTCCAGGAGGAGGGGCTGATCCACACCGTCTGCGACGAGCCCCAGGCCGGGGAGGGCTCCATCCCGGTCGTTCCCGTCGTCACCCATCCCGATGCCGTTTTGATTCGTTTCCACGGCCGCAACCGGGAGGGATGGAACAACACGGGCCGCTCCAACTGGCGCGGAGTCCGCTATGCCTACCGCTATTCCCGGGAGGAGCTGGCCGAGTGGATTCCCCGCATCGAAGCGATGAAGCGGGAAGCCAGGCAGGTCACCATCCTCTTCAACAACAACTCCCAGGGGGACGCGGCCCCCAACGCCAAAGAGCTGATCGACATGATGGGGCTCACCTTCGAGGGGCTGGCCCCCCGCCAGCTGGGGATATGGTAGAGGGAAGGGGACGCCCTTGTCCGGCGCCTGATTTTTTGGCGCGGACGGGGCGGGCCGCATCCCTCGGCGCGGTGTTAGCCGGCGGGGACATCGCCCGTGTCGGGATGCATCCGCAGGGACGTTCTTTCGCCCGGTCCTCGGCGGTTGGTTACAATAGACAAAGGAGACGACGAAGCCGCGGATGGACCATGCGGGCCGAGGTCGACCGAGCGGGATACGGGGGTTCTTTTCATGAGGTTTGAGGAAAGAGTGCAACTGAATGAGGACAAGCTGAATGACACCGATGACCAAATCGTCGATTACATTCGGGAAAACCGGGCCGGGATCGGAGACATCTCGATCCAGGCGATGGCCGAAGCCTTCTACACCGTTCATCAATTGAATCGTTATGGATTGCGGAAAAGCGATCATAAAAGGGTGCCGTCTCGGCACCCTGGTTTTTTTGTGATTAGCGGTGGGATCCGGCCTCCATTTCGGCCAGGATCCGGCTCCTGATCTCCCGCGCGGCGGAGAGTGCTTCGGCATCCTGTTCGATGTCCCCGGGGCGGTTTCCCCGTCCGATCACATGGCCGGCGAACCGGATGCCGACGAAATCGAAGATGTGCCGGAATTGCTCAATCAAGGCCCTTCCCTTCACATGGGGGTCATCATCGCCTACAGCCAGCACATACGCCCGTTTTCCCGTCATCCGGTCCAGGAATTCTTTCCGGTTTTCCCGCAGAGATTGGGACCAGCGGTCGATGAAGAGCTTCAAAGGTCCCGGCATTCCGTACCAGTAGATGGGGGTGGCAAAGATCAGGAGGTCCTGCTTGAGCACCCGGTCCAACAGTTTCCGGTAATCATCCTCGGGATAGGATCCCGGCTCCGTATGCCGATAGTCGATGATCGGTTCGATCCGATAATCGGTCAAGAAAAGGGAGTCGACGTCCATTCCTTCGACCAGCACCTTCGCCAAGCGTTCGGAATTTCCGCCTCTGCGGGAGCTGGCATATAGTACGGCGATATTCACGGCATGTCCTTCCTTTCCTGGTTGAGATGATAGGTTTCCTTTACCGGACCCGCATGATTATTTTATCAGACTTTCATGTCCCTCCTTCACAGACTCCCGGGGCAGGGGCTTTCTTTGACGTTCGGGCAGGATTTGGATCACCGCTCGCCCCGCCGTCCAATGTGGACCGTAGCGGAAACTCGAACACCGGCTGACGCCCTTTGGCCATTTTTTCACAATTTGTTTTACAACTTTGTCATTGACGATGAGAATCATTATCAATATAATCGTGGATGGGATCCCAATATGAAATCGGGGGGGGAGGCAGGAGGAGCTTATTTTTTTCCACATGAGATGAGAATGATTCTCTCTATCATGTAGAAGCCGATAGGACGACTGAAAGGAAAGAGCGCGTGATTGCGTACAGCATAGAGGAAACGGGCCAGATTATGTTGAAAAAAAGGTTTCTCATCCCGGTTTTGCTTATTCTTTCCGTGCTGTCCCTGTTTGTCGGGGTCAAAGAGATCCAACTGACCGGTTTGCTCCAAGGGGATGAAGACCAGTGGCAGATCCTGTGGGTCAGTCGCGTTCCCCGGCTGATCAGCCTGATCATCGCGGGCGCCAGCATGGGGATCGTCGGTCTCATCATGCAGCAATTGAGCCGGAACCGGTTCGTTTCACCCACCACGGCGGGAACGGAGGATTCGGCCCGGCTGGGCATTCTGGTGTCCCTGATGTTGTTCGGCGCGGCCACCACTCTGCAAAAAATGTTGTTGGCGTTTCTGTTCGCTCTTCTGGGGACCTTTCTCTTCATGAAAATCCTGGCGCGCATCCGGTTCAAAAATGCCGTCTTCATCGCTCTGGTCGGCCTGATGCTGGGCAATGTGATCGATTCCGTCACCACCTTTTTCGCCTACAAGCATGACTTGATCCAAAGCATCGGAGCCTGGTTTTACGGCGATTTTTCCATGATCGTCAGCGGGCGGTACGAAATGATGTACATCAGCATCCCGCTGATCGTCATCGCCTATCTGTACGCCGACCGCTTCACGATCGCCGGCATGGGCGAGGAATTTTCCGTCAATCTGGGACTTGATTACCGGCAGGTGGTGAATATCGGAATGGTCATCGTCGCCATGGTGACGGCCGCCGTCATTCTGACCGTCGGGGTGATTCCATTTTTGGGATTGATCATACCGAACATCGTGACCATCCTGCGGGGGGCTCATTTGCGGCAGAATCTCTTTCTCACGGCCTTGCTGGGGTCGGTTTTCCTCCTGGTCTGCGACATCCTCGGGCGGATTCTCATATATCCCTATGAGATCCCCATCGGGCTGACCGTCGGGATCATCGGCAGCGGGGTGTTCCTGTACCTGCTGTTGAGGAGTCGGGGCCATGGGTGATCGGACCAAACTGACCCTCCTTGCCGCGGTCGCCCTCGGATGCGTTGCGTTGTTTATGCTGACTCACCTCAGCGGCAATCTGGATTACATCGTCCCGAGAAGGGCGGCGAAGCTGGCCGCCATCATCATGACCGGCGTGACCATCGCCTTTTCCACGGTCGTCTTTCAGACCATCACCAACAACCGGATTCTTACCCCGTCCATCATCGGGCTGGATGCCCTGTACCTGTTTATCAACGCGACGATCGTGTTCCTGTTCGGATCTCAAGCCTTTGTCTTCATGGACGACAATGTGCGGTTCTTGATGTCCGCCGGTTTGATGGTGCTGTTTTCCGTCCTATTGTACCGTCTGCTGTTCCGCCGTGAGGAGAAAAACATCTTTTTTGTCCTCCTGGTCGGGGTTATCATGGGCACCCTTTTCCGCAGCGCCACGTCGTTCATGCAGATGCTCATCGACCCCAACGAATTTCTCGTCATCCAGGACCGGATGTTCGCCGGCTTCAACAACATCCACACCGATTTGCTGTGGGTTTCCATGGTGACGGTCGCCGTCGTGCTTTTGTACTTCCTGCGTTTCGCTCGGTTCTTGGACGTCCTGGCGCTGGGCCGGGATCATGCGGTCAACTTGGGGGTGGATTACGATTATGTCGTGTCCCGGCTGTTTATCATCGTGGCCGCCCTGGTATCCGTCGCCACGGCGCTGGTGGGACCGATCACCTTCCTGGGGCTCATCGTCGCCAATGTCGCCTACCATCTCCTGTCCACGTACCGCCACCGGCCGGTGATTGCCGCCGCCGCGTTGATCGCCGTGGTGATGTTGGTCGGGGGGCAGTGGGCGGTTGAACGCCTCTTCACCTTTTCCACCACCATCAGTGTGATCATCAACTTCTTCGGCGGCATTTACTTCATCTATCTCTTGTTGAGGGAGAGTAAATCATGGTAGAGGTGCAAAACGTGACCAAACGGTACGGGGGTCGTGCGGTCGTCGATGCCGTCTCGGTCAACATCCCCCGGGGGAAGATCACTTCGCTGATCGGCCCCAACGGCGCCGGAAAGAGCACGCTGCTGTCCATGATCAGCCGTCTGGTGCCGAAGGATGAGGGGGAGATCCGGATCGACGGTCGGGAACTGGGGAGCGTCAAGAATAACGAACTGGCCAAAAAGCTGTCGATTCTGAAACAGTCCAACCACCTCCAGATCCGGCTGAAGGTGCGGGAGCTGGTCAGCTTCGGACGCTTCCCCTATTCCCGGGGGCGTTTGACGAAGGAAGACTGGATGCACGTCGAGCGGGCCATCGAGTACATGGAGCTGGAGGATCTGCAGGATCGGTTCCTCGACCAATTGAGCGGCGGCCAGCGGCAACGGGCGTTCATCGCCATGGTGCTGGCCCAAAACACCGACTATATCCTGTTGGACGAACCGTTGAACAACCTGGACATGAAACACTCGGTCCAGATCATGAAGACCCTGCGCAAAATGGTGGACGATCTGGGAAAGACGATCGTGCTGGTCCTTCACGACATCAACTTCGCCTCTTTCTACTCGGATTACATCATCGCCATGAGAGGCGGAAAGGTGCTCCATGAAGGGCCGACCTGCGATATGATTCAGCCTGACGTGTTGAGGGACGTGTTTGACATGAACATCAAAATTCAGGAAGTGGACGACAATCGCCTGTCCATCTATTACACGTGAAGGGATGAACCGGGGGGCTTCCGGTGAGTTCCTATAAGAGAAGGGGAGGATCGAGATGGTTCGTCTGCGCAAACTGTTTCTCGGTACATTGATGCTGATGCTGGTGCTCTCTTTGGCCGCCTGCGGCTCCTCCGCCAATACGGCCCGGGAGGATTCCGCTTCGCAGGAAGGGGAAGAAATCGTCGTCAAACATCAGCTGGGCGAGACAAAGGTGAAGAAAAACCCGAAAAACGTGGTGGTCTTCGACTTCGGCGTGCTGGACTCGCTGGATAAACTGGGCGTGGAGGTGGCCGGGGTTCCTCAGGCCAACGTTCCCCCTTATCTGAAAAAGTATGGGGCCGGCGACTATGCCAACGTGGGCAGTCTGAAGGAGCCGGATTTTGAAAAGGTCAGCTCCCTCGGTCCGGAATTGATCATCATTTCGGCTCGGCAGTCGGATCAGTACGAGGAGTTTTCCAAAATCGCCCCGACCATTTACATGGGCGTGGATACCAGCCGCTACATGGAGTCCTTCACGGAAAACATGGAGACCCTGGGGAAAATCTTCGGCAAGGAAGCGGAAGTGGAGAAGGAACTGGAGGCCATCAACGAGACCATCGAGAAGGTAAAGGAAAAGGCCTCGGCCAGCGACAAAAAAGCGTTGATCATTCTCACGACCGGCGGAAAAACAAGCGCTTACGGGCCGGGCTCCCGCTTCGGACTGATTCATGACGTCCTGGGCGTCAAGCCGGTGGACAAGAACATCAAGGCCGCCACCCACGGGATGAGCGTTTCCTTCGAGTACATCGCCGAGAAAAACCCCGACTATCTCTTCGTGATCGACCGGGACAAAGTGGTCAGCGGTGAAGGAGGCCAGCCGGCCGAGCAGGTGCTGAACAACGATCTGGTGAAAGGGACCAAAGCCTACAAGGACAAAAACATCGTGTATCTGGATCCGAACTACTGGTATCTGTCCGGCGGCGGCTTGGTCTCCCTCGGCGAGATGGTGAAGGAAGTGGAGGCGGGCCTTCAATAGAGGGCGACAGAATAGCCTGCCCTTCGCTCTTCGATCGGAGCGGGGGCGGGCTTTTTATGTTGACAAGCGCACCGGGATGGCTGTTGAAGCATTTTGATTTTATCGCCATGTTATATATTGTGTTGAATATCTCGAATGTGGATCGGATTAGGATCCGCCCTGGTGGCTTTCTGTTGGGCATCAGCGCCCGGAGGGGAAAGGATATGGACATCCAGCAGAGGATTCGGCGACCTTTTCTTTCTCCTGGTGCGTACGTTCCGGGATCATAACAACCCCGTTTCAGGAGTTGTTTTCTTCTTCATCGCTCTTATGGGATAAGAGAGCCTCCGGTAGGGGAAAACCCTTGGGGTCGGTGTCTATTTTTTCAATGGAAGAAATTATATAATAGAACATATAGCAAATCATGTATTTATTGAATTTTTTGGGGTAAATTCAGTTTTGCTATTGATTCTATTTACTTTACACCAGAACTATTACTCACGCGTTTGGCTGATCAGTCAAGATTGCTGGTTTTGCACTGGAAGCGGTCCGGGATTGTTGTACGTTATTCTTTACCTATCACATATAAGCATTTTAGGATTCCTTTTCTATTGGGTAGTGCGATTCTTTGGGAGAAGATGAAGGGAGGGGGGGTAGAAGCCTCGGGTCCCAACGGTGATGCTAGATCGGGGAGAAGTGAAAATGACTCTTTTTGATGAATGTATCGAGGCATTGAAAAGAGAAGGCGAGGTTATTGTTTTGTCTGAGGAAGAATCAAAAGAAATTGAAAAAGAATTTGAAGAAATTGTTCCTATTCATCCGACTGTGGCAAAAGTTGATTTCAGCAAAATGTTATGGAAGAGGGAAATTGTAGTAGATGAGGACATATTGGAGGAATTATTTAAAAATAACGTTAATGTAAATGAGCCGGTTTATGTTTTCTGGGATAATGTAGCGTACCCAACGCTTAAAACCTCTATAAAAAATGTTATTAATGCCATAGATTATGTTATATCCGTCAGCTTTGATACTTGGATCTTTTGCCCCAAGGAAAGGTACATTGTGGAGTATTATCATGAGGGTGAAACCTTTTTGGGGTTCTACTAAGCAGGTATACGATCTCCGATAGTGCAAACTACCTGGGAGTGATGATCCGTTCAGTTTTGTGCCAATAATCCCTGGGGAATTGTGTCCAAAGGTTATAGCGTAGATGTATACCCATCGATTTGCACGGCAGCCAAAGTCAAAGTTTGCCGACGAAGCTTCCACCTGGGAAGTCAATAAAATTGTTTTCCAATTTTGAGCGAACGAAAGGGATGACGTAGATGTCATCCCTGAGGCTGTTGACAAAGAAGGGTCAACAGCCTTTTTTGTTGAATTCGGAATAAAACAATTCCGAAGGAAGGTTTTTATATGTTCAGGACGAACCCA
>NZ_PVNE01000027.1 GCF_003001905.1 Planifilum fimeticola | reverse complement strand
AAACATCAAAAAAATGGCCTTGCTCCTCTCGAAGAGAGGAAAAGGCTTTGTGATCCGCCTAATTTACCAAATCTAATTTCCTTTATCTGTTTATTTCCCATAAACATGCAACCCCTGGCGCTTTTCTTGCGAAAAGAGCCAGGGGGTTTGTCATCAATCTCAACCCCGGGGGTCCCGGGGTTTTTGCTGTTCAGGGCTTCAATTCCTCCACCGGTTCCTCCGAATTCCTCCGACGCCGGCGGTTGACCGATTGTTTCAATCCGTAGACCGCGTAAACGGCAAGCGGGAAAAAGACAATCTTGGGGAAATGCTCCGGATACCGCGCCGCAAGCACCGCGATCAGCACGAGAACCAGCGGAACGATCCAGTACGTGCGACGGGGCATCCCCAGATTTTTAAAGTTGGGATACCTGACCCGGCTGATCATCAGATAGGACAGGAGCAACATGCCCAGGATGTGAAACAGCGGATTGGGCGTCACTTCACTGTAGAGGGCCATCGTCGCCAACACCCCGCCGGCGGCGGTGATGGGCAGGCCGATGAAAAAGCCGGGCAACCCGGGTTCCACGTTGAACCGGGCCAACCGCAACGCGCCGCAGATGGGAAAAATGGCGGTGATGATCCACCCGGCAACCCCCATATCCTGAAGGATGGCCACATACATGATCAGCGCCGGCGCGACACCGAAGGAAATCACATCGGAAAGCGAATCCAGCTCCTTCCCGAATTCGCTTTGGGCGTTGAGCATCCGCGCCACCCGTCCGTCCAGGCCATCCAGAAACATCCCGATAATCACCATAATCGCGGCATACTGCCACTGATCATGAACCGCAAAAATAATCGCGATGATCCCTAAAAATAAGTTCCCGACGGTAAACATGCTGGGAAGCGTCTTGACAAACATCAAGGGAACCCCCTCAATCTATTGAATGGACCGGGCCAGCGGGACCCCACCCCTTTCGAACAATCGGTCGTTTGTTATTTCCCCATTCTATGTTATTTATATATGCCTGTCAATAAACACTTGCTCTTGGATTCGCTTCAATCCCTCTTTGATGGTATGCGCCCGGATGTCGCCGATTCCTTCGACCTCGTCCAAATCGTCGAGGCCGGCCGTCATCAATTTTGATAGATTTTTAAATCGATCGATCAACTTTTGTATCACGGTGGAGGGAAGGCGCGGAATCTTGTTCAGGATCCGATACCCCCTGGGAGAGACGGGGTCATCCTCGATGTTGACGGTTCCCGGGTAACCCAGTGCCCGGATGATGTGTTCATGCTCCAGCAGCTCATCGGAGGACAGGCTTTTCAGCTCGTCCAACACTTCCTCCGGGGTTCGGGAATCGTCATCATAACTGTAATCCCGGATCAGGAGCTTCGCTTCCTCCTCGATGTTGGACACCAGTTCCTCCAGCTGCATGCTGATGAGCCGCCCTTCGGTTCCCAGCTCGTTGATGTAGGTTTCAATCTCTCCCTTGATGCGAAGCACCACGGCGATCCGGTGGATGACCATGGCCACATCGTTCAGGGTCACCAGTTCCTCGAACTCCAGAGCGCTCAGATTGGTGATGGACTGGTCCAGCACCGACTTGTACTTTTCCAGTATCTGGAGTGTCTGGTTGGCCTTGGCCAGAATCACGCCGATGTCCCTCAGGGTATAGCGAAACTCGCCCTGGTACAGCGTGATGACGTTGCGCCGCTGGGATATGGCCACCACCAGCTTCCCGGTCTGGCGGGCGGTGCGCTGGGCGGTGCGGTGGCGGATCCCCGTTTCCGTCGACCGGATCGACGATTCCGGGACCAGATGGACATTGGCGTACAGGATCCGTTTCCCGTCGTCGCTCAGGATGATCGCTCCGTCCATCTTGGCCAGCTCGTACAGATGGGCGGCGGAAAAGGGACAGTCGATGTGAAAACCCCCATCGGCGATCTTTCTGACCCGTTCATCGTATCCAACGATGATCAACGCTCCGGTCTTGGCCCCGAGGATGCTGTCCAGCCCCTCGCGAAAGGGGGTGCCGGGAGCCACCAGGCGCAATACCCTTTGAACGAAGACCTCCCGTTCCATTTCCTCCTTCAATCATTCGACCCTCCCAATGCCACCTCCAAGGCTTCTTCCACCGTCCCCACCCCGATGATCTTCAATCCCTCCGGCGGGATGAGGGACCGGCAATTCTTCCGCGGAACGATCGCGTTTTGAAATCCCATCTGGCGCGCTTCCGCCAGGCGCTGCTCCAGCCGGGCGACGCTCCGAACCTCTCCGGTCAATCCCACCTCGCCCACATAAACATCCCGGGGGCCGGTCGGCCGATCGCGAAAGCTGGAGGCGACGCTGACGGCCACGGCCAGATCGACGGCCGGCTCATCCAGCCGCACTCCCCCGACGACGTTGACATAGGCGTCCTGGTTCTGAAGAAACAGACCGAGGCGCTTTTCCAGGACCGCCAGGATCATGGACACCCGGTGGTGATCCAGGCCGGTGGCCATCCGCCTCGGGGTGGCCAAGCCCGTCGGTGCCACGAGGGCCTGCACCTCCACCAGGACCGGACGGCTTCCCTCCATGCTGGCGGCGACGGCCGATCCGGCCACCCCCGTCGGCCGCTCCGAGAGGAACATCTCCGACGGATTGGCCACCTCGGCAAGCCCTTCCGACTTCATTTCGAAAACGCCCATCTCGTTGGTGGAACCGAAACGGTTTTTGACCGCCCGGAGGATCCGGTAGGCGTGATGCCGGTCCCCCTCAAAGTAGAGGACACAATCCACCATGTGCTCCAGAAGGCGGGGGCCGGCAATCGCCCCCGCCTTGGTGACGTGGCCGACGATGATCACGGTGATTCCCTGTTCCTTGGCCAGTCGCATCAGGTGTCCCGTACACTCCCTCACCTGGGCGACGCTGCCGGGAGCGGAGGTGATCTCCGGGTGATAAACGGTCTGAATCGAGTCGATCACCAGCGTCTTCGGACGGACCTGTTCCACCAGGGTACCGATCGCGGAAAGATCCGTCTCGGCCACGACGAACAGGCGGTCATCCAGGGCGTTGAGGCGATCCGCCCGCATCCGCAGCTGTTCCGCCGACTCCTCTCCTGAAACGTACAGGACGGCGGAGTCGCGGGCGGCCAAAAGGTGAGACGCCTGGAGCAACAGGGTGGATTTCCCGATCCCGGGGTCCCCGCCGACCAGGATGAGGGAGCCGGGAACCAGACCGCCGCCCAGCACCCGGTTCAACTCCCGGATCCCCGTATCCATCCGATCCTCCCGGCGCCGTTCCAGCCGGGTGATGGGGGTTGCCGTCGGTTGGGACTTGCGCCGGAGCATCGCGCCGCCCGGTGTGCGGACCGCCATTTCCCTCTCCTCAACCATCGTGTTCCACGATCCGCACCCGGGACAGCGTCCCATCCACTTGGGGGAAGCATATCCGCACTCTTGACAAGCAAACGTCGTCCTCGCCTTCGCCAACGCAGCTCCCCCCGATTCCCACGGTATGCTGTCTCCATTATATAGCAAAACGCAGTTCCCACATAACGGTTCCATCAATTTCCGCGCAGGCTTTCGGGTTGTCCTGACGTACGGGATTCGGTTTCCACGGGTGGCTCTCTGGGGGAAATTTGGGGAATGGATTTCGGAAGGCGGTTTGTCGGGAGGCATTGCGGAACGGGGGGAAGCTTACCAAAAAGCATCCCCCGAAGAAAAAGTGTATCCCTCACTTCCATTCTGCCACAGGAAACCGTCCATGGCCAGCGTCTTTCATCCGCAAAACGGCCCTTGGGACCCTTGAGGTTTACTTCCTTCCGGGTTTTCTTATCCCGTCGCCGCGATCACGTCATGGATCAAGACCGGCTTTTCCGCGCGGTCCCCGATCCGTATGCCGGCACGGATCTTCTCGATGATCTCATCGACGCGCTCGCTGTTTGCATGGATGGTTGCGAGGGGCTCTCCCTTTTCCACCGAATCCCCGATCTTTTTGTGCAGCACCAGACCCACCGACAGATCGATCTCCGATTCCTTCGTGGTTCGACCGGCGCCGAGCATCATCGCCGCCATCCCGATCCGATCGGCGACGATCTCCGCAACCACCCCTTTTTCCCTCGCCGGAACCTCGATTTGATAAGCGGCCCGCGGAAGCCGGTCCGGATCGTCCGCCACGTTCGGATCGCCTCCCTGACTTGCAATCCACTCCCGAAACTTCTCCAAAGCTTTTCCGCTTCGGAGAACCTCCCTCAGCTTTTCTTCCGCCTCCTCCGCGGTTCCGGCCTTGCCTGCGAGCACCACCATCTGCCCGCCGAGGGCCAGGCACAGCTCCTCCAGATCCTTCGGCCCCCGTCCCTGAAGGGTCTCAATCGCTTCCCGCACCTCCAGGGCGTTGCCGACTGCATAGCCGAGGGGCTGGCTCATATCGGAGATGACGGCCGTCGTCCTCCGGCCCAGCCGGTTGCCGATGTCCACCATCGCCTCCGCCAGGGCTCGGGCGTCCTCCAGCGTCTTCATGAAGGCGCCGGAACCCGTCTTCACGTCCAGCACGATCGCATCGGAGCCGCCGGCGATCTTCTTGCTCATCACCGAGCTCGCGATGAGCGGGATGGAATCCACCGTCGCCGTCACATCGCGCAGGGCGTACAATTTCTTGTCCGCGGGCGTCAGGTCGGCCGTCTGGCCGATGACGGCGATTTTATGCCGGTTCACCTTATCAATGAACTCTTCTCTGGTAAATTCCACGGTAAAGCCTTCGATCGACTCCAGCTTGTCGATCGTGCCGCCGGTATGCCCCAGACCCCTCCCGGACATTTTGGCCACCGGGATGTCCAGGGAGGCCACCAGGGGAGCCAAGACGAGAGTGGTCGTGTCCCCCACGCCTCCCGTGGAGTGTTTGTCCACCTTGATCCCTTCGATGGCCGACAGATCGACCTGTTCGCCGGAACGGACCATGGCCATGGTCAGATCGGCCCGCTCCCGTTCGGTCATGTCCCGGAAGTAGATGGCCATCGCCAGGGCGCTGACTTGGTAATCGGGAATTTCCCCCTTCGTATACCCTTCAATGATGAACCGGATCTCTTCCGCACTCAATTCCCCGCCGTCGCGTTTTTTCGCAATGAGATCCACCATTCTCATCGTCGATGCGCTCCCTTTCCCGCGATTTTACAGCGTGATGACGGTCTCCAGGGCCACTTCGATCATGTCGTTGAAGGTGGTCTGCCGCTCCGCCGCCGTGGTTTCCTCACCGGTCAACAGATGATCGCTGACCGTCAGGATCGTGAGCGCCTCCACGCCGTGTTTCGCCGCAAGGGTGTAAAGGGCGGTCGTCTCCATCTCCACCGCGAGCACGCCGTGATCCATGAACTTCTGCACGATCGATTGATCGTCGCGGTAAAACAGATCGGAGGTGAAGATGTTGCCCACGTGAACCCTCAGTCCCCTGGACGTCGCCTGTTCATAGGCGGCCTTCAGCAGCGAAAAGCTGGCGATGGGCGAAAAATCCCACCCGCCGAAGGCGTTCCGGTTCATGCCGGAATCGGTGCAGGCGGCCTGGGCCAGGATCAGATCCCTCACCTGCACATGGCGCTGCATGGCGCCGCAGGTTCCGACCCGGATGAGGCGCTTCGCCCCGTATTCCCGGATCAATTCATTGGCGTAGATCGCGATGGAGGGGACGCCCATCCCCGACCCCTGGACCGAGACGCGCTTTCCCTTGTATTTCCCCGTAAAGCCGAGCATGCCCCGAACCTCGTTGTAACAGGAGACATCCTCCAGGAAATGCTCCGCGATGTGCTTCGCCCGGAGGGGGTCGCCCGGCATCAGGACCGTCTCCGCAATCTCCCCCGGTTTGGCTCCGATATGTACGCTCATGAACGTTCATCTCCTTCAATGGGAATTGATGCCGGAACGGAGCGCGCCCGAAGGCGCGCTCCGCACCGACCGGCGATTTTCACTTTAGATCCTTTAGGAAGCTGGTGCCGTTCTCCGGCAGGGGGACGCCGAAATTGTCCGCGATGGTCGCCCCGACGTCGGCAAAGGTTTGGCGGAGCGGCAATTCCTTCCCTCCCGACAAAAACCGCGGAGAATAAACGAGGAGGGGCACCCGTTCCCGGGTGTGATCCGTCCCCCTGAAGGTCGGGTCGTTTCCGTGGTCCGCCGTGATGATCAAAAGGTCCTTCTCCGCCATCTTGTCCAGCACTTCCGGAAGGCGCCGGTCAAACTCCTCCAGAGCCCGGGCATACCCCTGCGGATCCCGCCGGTGGCCGTACTTTGAATCGAAATCGACGAGATTGATGAAGCTGAGCCCGGTGAAGGGTTCATCAAAGGTGGCGACAAACTTGTCCATGCCGTCCATGTTGGATTCGGTGCGAATCGTCCGGGTAATCCCCTCGCCGTCATAGATATCGGTGATCTTTCCCAGGGCGATGACGTCCAAGCCGTGGTCCTTCAACTCGTTCATCGTCGTCCGGCCGAAGGGTTTCAAGGCAAAATCGCGCCGGTTGGCCGTCCGGGTGAACCGGCCCGCCTGCTCCCCGACGAAGGGGCGGGCGATGATCCTTCCGATCCGATAGGGATCATCCCGGGTGATCTCCCGGCAAAATTCGCAGATCCCGTACAGTTCCTCGAGGGGGATCACCTCCTCATGGGCGGCGATCTGCAACACCGAATCGGCGGACGTATACACGATCAGCGCTCCGGTCCTCATATGCTCCTCGCCGAGCTCCTGGATGATCTGCGTACCGCTGGCCGGCTTGTTGCCGATCACTTTCCGGCCCGTTTCGGCTTCGATTCGCCGGATCAGTTCATCGGGAAACCCCTCCGGAAAGACGCGGAAGGGTTGATCGATATACAGCCCCATGATCTCCCAATGTCCCGTCATCGTGTCCTTGCTGCGGGAGGCTTCCTGCATTTTGCCGTAATAGGCCATGGGCCGCTCCGCCGCCGGAATTCCCGGAATCGGGCGGATGTTGGACAGCCCGAGCTTCGCCATGTTGGGCATGCGGAGCCCGCCGCACACCCGGGCGATGTTGCCGAGGGTGTCCGCCCCCGCGTCATCGAAATCCGCCGCATCCGGCGCTTCCCCGATGCCCACCGAGTCCATCACGATCAGGTGAATCCGTTCAAAGCTCACGACTCATCCCCTTCTCTCCTTTAGTGCGGTTTTCGCGCTGTCCCCTATCAGTTTCTGTTACTCCCACAGTCATAAATACCACAGTCCGCCTTCAAATCAAAGCGGTCGGCGGCGAAAATCGTGAATTTCCGTTGAAGGGGCGGAGGGCGCGCGCACCCGGATCGCCCCCGGGATGCAACGCAAAGCGATCCTGCTCAGCTCCGCCGCCACCGCGGAAAGATGCGCCCCGTTCGCTGCCTGTACGCCTGATACGCCTCCCCGAACTGATCGAGCATCATCTGCTCCTCCCGGGAAACGCGAAGAAAATACAGGATCAAGAGGGACAGGAAGGGGGACCAACCCGCGATCCAGTTATGCAGGATCAGTCCCTGGACGGCTCCCCACAACATGCCGGCGGCATACATCGGATGCCTCACATATTGGTACACACCATGGGTGATCAATTCATGCTCTTCCCTCAATTCGAGAGTGGGGGACCAGTTTCTCCCCAAATCCGCATGGGAGCGCCAAAAGAACCAAAGGGCCGCCGCGGAGACCCCGATGCCCAGCCATGTCGTCCAGGACGGCAGCCGGTAATCGGCGAAGTCGAGGAGCGAAGTGAAGGCATAAATCAGCGGGATGAAGACGATCCCGACGGCCATCTGCGCCAGCAGAAACTTCTCCAGTGCCGTTTTGCGGGCGACCACAATCCGGTTTGACTTCACCCGTCTCTCGTAGGGCCGGCGAATCATCTGCATCACGATCAATCCCAGAAAATACGCGGCGATCTGAAACATCTCGGCGTTCCTCCCCATTTCCGGATCGGGAGACGGCAGATGAAACCCCTCCCTCAATCGCAAAAAAGATTGGCGGGCAAGGAGGGCGAAAAGCGGGAAAGCGGGGGTGAGGACAGGAAACCGCACGACTTTGCCACAAGAGCATCACTGTTTACGCCCGAAAGTCCCGAAAGCGCTTCCAAACCGCCTTGCAGATCAGGGCGCTTATCGGCTGCGAAAGGACCGCCGCCTCCGGCCGGGTCGACAGGCACACCGGTCAACGGCCGGCCTGTTCTTCTTGCCGTTTTGCAAAATCGTCAATGGCTTGAACAGCCAACTGAAAGGCCTTAATTCTCCTTTCCAGAAGGGTTTTTTGCGGGCTGCCTTCCTTGGATTTCGCATAAATCCTCTTAATCGAAGGGAGCAAACCCGCCAGGACATGACGGGCTTCCGCCAGCTCTTCCTGTGTGTAAGGATGCGGCTCTTGATACCAGGTGCTTTTCAACATGGAAAGGCCGATGCGAAAGGCCTTGAGCCTTTTCCTTATCAAGGCGGTGTTTGCGCCTTTTTCAGCCATCTGATCCAAGGCGTTTTCGCTCTTGCGGATGGTTGATTGAAAGGATTGGATGGATTCGGATTTCACGCTGTCGGATACATTCTCCATTGTTTGGGCGCTCCTTCTCTGTTAATGCCCACGGCAATGCGAATCCCCGGTCATATCACGTTTCACGGAAAGGTTTATGAAAGAGGTTGAGCAACAGGGATGATTTTATGTTTTTTTGAATGGGTGGCAAGGGTTTTTCCTCATTTTATCGACCCGGAGGTGTCCGGATATAAGCGTCCTGTTTCTCAAAATCCCGCTCCACCGATGTGCGACCATTATCTGCCGAAACTCCTGGCCGCGATCCGTTCGGTGGAGAAGGAGGAACTGTGGCTTCGTGAAGGGGAAAACTTAAACAGCATCGGCGGAATCGCGCTGCACCTCTGCGAACACGTCCGGCGAAACGCCCTGTATCTGGGGGAAGGAGACGCCTCCATTTCCCGGGGAATCGAAGAGCATTTTCCGCACCTCCCCCTGTCCCCGGAGGAACTGGCCGCCCGGGCGGAACAAGCCTTCGGCGAGTGGCGGCGGGCGATGGAAGCCCGCCTCTGCAAGACCGGTTCCGGATGCCACCCGGAAAAGGGCGAATCCGGAAGACGAGATGCACCGGGTCTATCACCCGGTGGAGCATACCGGCGATCACCTGGGACAGATCGTCGACCGGGCGAGGCACCTCGCCGGCCGCTCCTTCGGGTTCGCTCAGGAAGGACCGAACGAGCGGCAGCTGCGGGAGAGGATTCAATCGGCGCTTGATCCTTCCCTTCGCGATTCCTGAAGGGTGACGGCCTCCCGATACAGCCGCTCCGCCTCCCGGCGGTCTCCCGCAAAGGAACGGCCCCCGTACCGCTCCTCCACGTACCGGGCCGTCAGCTCCTCCATCGGCTCCCGCAGGGCGGGGTGAGCCGCGGCCATGCGCCGGACGTATTCCCTCGGGGTTTCATCGGGATGGCGGGGATATCCGGCCCGCTTCATCCGAAGGAGAAACCGGCGATAAAGCCGGCGCATCCACGTGTCGGTGGAGGAATAGGCAACCCCGGCGGCTTGCGGTTCCGCCTTCCGGCCCGCGGGGATAAACTCCCGGATCTCCCGGTGGGAACGGCTTCTCTCCCCCGACGGCACCTCCCTCTGAAGCCGCCGGAAGAAGAAGACAAACACCGCGGCCATCACCGCTCCCAGGAACAGCGGCCCCAGCCAATCCCAACCCTCTGGCGGGACCGCTGCCGCCTCGGAGGCATCGAAAAGGAGGGGACTGGTCTCCTGCCCTTCAGACATGGACGGGAGTTCCAACTTCCGCGAGCCCTTCGAAAGGAACGCCACCAGATGCTGGACCATCCACCCGGCTCCGTACAGCAGAGGAGACAGCAGCAGGATCAGCCCGCGGACGACCAACGAATAAAGGAAGGGACCGAAAAACGTCAGGCTCCATCCGGCCGTCAGGAAAAGGCAGATTCCCAGCCACTCCATCCCGCCGAAGCCGGCTCCCCCCATCTGCCGGGTTCCTCTCCACAGGGCCGCCATCCGCAACCCGGCCCAGGTGAACAGAAGGGGAAGCGCTTCCCCGTCCCAACCGTCGCGCACGGAATAGACGGAAACAAACAGGGAGACCGCGAGCAGAAGCAGTCCGTCCCGGCGGGTTTCATCGATCAGATCATCCCTGAAAAAGGCGGGGTCCCGCACCATTCCCCTCCACATCCGCTGAACCAGCCACATTCCCAGAACGACGAAGCAGATCAAAAAGGCGGAGGAGGGCTGAGAGGTCCCCTTCCATCCGGCCCACGCCCCCAGCACCACCGCTCCCGCCGCGGCCGGATATGCCGCCTTGGGACGGGTGAGGATCTCCGGGGCGAACAGGGCGGACCCCAAGGCCAGGAGCAGGGCGATCCCCGAAAAGTAAAGGGCCGCTTCCCTGCCGACGGATAAAGCTCCCGACAGCACCAGGAAAAGGAGGGAGACAAAGAGGGCCTGGCTAAGCAGGGTCACGGCCCTCCCGGCATCCATCCGCTTCATGCCGGCCCCTCCTCTCTGACCAACAGGTGACGGTGACGAGAGGGAGGGAGGCGGCGGAATCAAGCCCTTCCACCTTCTCATCGGGCTCCCTGAAGCAGACGAGGATCAAATCGTGTCCCCGCCTCCGGAGCTCCTCCGCGGCGGAGGTGAGATTTTCATCCCAATATCCCGTCATGACGACAAAAAAAGACGGGTTTGAGACCTCCTCGCGGATCCGGCGCAACAGATCGGCCAAAGGCTCCTGGGCCTGGGGAAGCAGGCGCCCCAAGGCGGTCTCCACCGCCTCCAGGTGTTCCGGGGACCTTCCGGGCGGAATGGAAAAGCTGCGGCGGCCCCGCCAAGAACCGTTGGAATAAAGGCCGTATTCCAACCCCAGCTCTTCCGACCGGCGAAACAGCGCGGCGGCCAGCCGGCACTGTGCGTCCACCCGCCGCGGAGAGGAACCCAGCCAATGCGGCTCAAACAGCTGATGGTTCAACACCCCGTACAGCACCGTCCGGGAGCTTGTCTCGAACTGCTTGACCAACCATTTCCCGGTCCGGGCCGATGCCGCCCAATGGATGTGCCTGTAGGGATCGCCCGGCCGGAACTGACGTACTCCCCAGAGACGGGACGGATCCTCCTGGTACCAGCGGCGGACGGCCACTTCCCCGATCCATTCCCGGAACCGGAAAGGAATCGCGTCTCTTTCCATCGGTTTGGGTCGGACCAAAATGCGACACCCGGATTCCAGCCTCTCCATCCGCTCTTCCCACCCCAGCCCGTCACTGTAGCGGATTTCCGCCGTCGGCAGGATCTGCAGGCCCCTTCTGACGCACCGCAGGCGATGGATCCGCTGCACCCGCTGACGGGGAAGGAGATAGGTAGCGTAGCGAAGAAGATGGGACCCGCCGCCTTCCTCCAAAAGAACCGTGCCCTCCGGCAGGGGCTGTGACAGCTGAAGCCACGGAACAGGAAGCCAGGCGGTATTTTCCAGGATCGTCCGCAGCTCGATCTCCTCCCCTTCCCGCGGGCGCCCTTCGGAAATCGTGACGGAATACCGGATCTTCCCCCCGACGATCCGCCCCCAGAGGCGGGTGTAGCCCCATACGCCCCCCAGGAGGAGAATCAACACCCCCACGACCTTCACTTTTCGATCGCCGATGGTTCCGCATCGTCCTCCACCGGCACGGGAACTTCCTTCAAAACATCCAACACCACCGACTCCGGGGTCACCCGTTCCATCCGGAGATCGGAGGCGAGAACCAGGCGGTGGGCCAGCACCCGGGGAGCCAGGTATTTGACATCGTCCGGAATCACGTACTCCCTGCCGCGGATTCCCGCGAGGGCCCGAACCGCCGTCCCCAGCGCAGCCGCCGCCCGCGGGGAAGCCCCCAGCACCACGCCGTCGCGGTCGCGGGTCCGGCGCACCACTTCCAGCAGGTAGGTCTCCACGTCCTCGGACAGGCGGATTCGGCGCGCCTCCTCTCGGAGGGCGAGCACATCCTCGGGTCCGATCACCGGCCGGACCTCATCCCTTCCATTCCCTACGCCGGTCATGCGGAGGATCCTCCGCTCTTCCTCCAGTCCGGGATATCCGAGGGACACCTTCATCAAAAAGCGGTCCAGCTGGGCCTCCGGCAGGGGAAAGGTCCCCTGGGATTCCACGGGATTCTGGGTCGCCATCAGAAAAAAGGGCCGGTCCAACGGGCGGGGCTCCCCGTCCACGGTCACCTGCCCCTCGGCCATCGCCTCCAGAAAAGCCGACTGGGTCCGGGGAACGGCCCGGTTCACCTCGTCCGCCAACACGATCTGACTGAAGAGGGGACCTTCGCGAAAGCGGAACTGGCCGGTGGAAGGATTGTACACCACCGTCCCTGTCACATCGGAAGGGAGCAGGTCGGGCGTGCACTGAATCCGCTTGAAACGGCAGCCGACGCAGGCGGCAAGGGTTTTGACCAGGGTGGTCTTTCCCACCCCCGGCACATCTTCCAACAGGACGTGGCCGCCGGAAAAGAGCCCGACGAGCAGGAGCTCCAGAGCCTCCTCCTGTCCCACCACCGCTTTCTCCGTCTCTTCCCGGATCTTCTCGAAAGCATCATGCAACGTCGTCATCATGATCCTCCTTGTTCGGAGACGAGTAATCACCCAATTGAATGATTTTCTAGATGTCGGAAAAATTCCTTCATCCCGTGAAGGAGATTCCTTTCAGAAAATGCGATCCTTAGGGCGTTGAAACCTGGTTGCGCCTCCGACAAAATAAAAGGCCCTCCCCCCGCCCGGCGGCGGAAGGAGGGATTTTTCTCATTGACGCGAAGGGCTGAGCTCGCTCCCCTCGACGACCAGTTTTCCGTCCTTCACGTCGATGCGCACGGTGTCGCCCCGCTTGATCGTTCCGCGGAGCAGCTCCTCCGAGAGGCGGTCTTCGATGTGCTTCTGGATCACCCGGCGCAGGGGACGGGCTCCGTAGGTGGGATCGTAGCCCTCCTTGGCCAGGTGTTTCTTGGCCTCGTCGGTGAGGACGAAATCGATGTCCTGCTCCTTCAGACGCTTCCGCAGTTCCTCGGCCATCAGAGTGACGATCTCCCGCAGGTGGACCTCCTCCAGGGAGTGGAAGACGATCACGTCGTCGATCCGGTTGAGGAATTCCGGGCGGAAGGTCCGCTTCAACTCCTGCATCACGTTTTCCTTCATCGCTTCATACCCGGTATCCTCCCCGGCGGTGAAGCCCAGTCGGGTGTTCTTGCGGATCATGTCCGCCCCGACGTTGGAGGTCATGATGATCACCGTGTTGCGGAAATCGACGGTGCGCCCCTTCCCGTCGGTGAGGCGGCCGTCCTCCAACACCTGCAGCAGCACGTTGAACACTTCGGGGTGAGCTTTTTCCACCTCGTCGAAGAGAACCACCGAATAGGGCTTGCGCCGCACCTTTTCGGTCAGCTGTCCTCCTTCGTCATAGCCCACGTATCCCGGCGGCGCTCCCACCAGCCGCGCGGTGGAATGCTTCTCCATATATTCGGACATGTCGATGCGGATCATCGCGTCTTCGTCGCCGAACAGCGCTTCCGCCAGGGCGCGGGCCAGCTCCGTTTTCCCGACCCCCGTCGGACCGAGGAAGATGAAGGAACCGATGGGCCGCTTGGGATCCTTCAGCCCGGCCCGGGCCCGGCGAATCGCCCGGGACACGGCCTTGACGGCCTCTTCCTGGCCGATCACCCGCTCATGCAGGATCTCCTCCATCTTCAGAAGGCGCTCCGATTCTTCCTCCGCCATCTTGCTCACGGGAATCCCCGTCCAGCTGGCCACCACTTCGGCGATATCCTCCGCCGTCACTTCCGAATCGGTTTTTCCCTGATCCTCTTTCCAGCGGTTGCGGGTGGCCTCCAGCTCCTCACGCAGTTTTTGCTCCCTGTCGCGGAGGGAAGCCGCCTTTTCGAACTCCTGGCTCTGCACCGCGGCATCCTTTTCCTTCTTGACGGCCTCCAGCTTTTGCTCCAGTTCCTTCAGCTCCGGGGGAACGGTGTAGGAGCGAAGGCGCACTTTGGAAGCGGCTTCGTCAATCAGGTCGATCGCCTTATCGGGGAGATAGCGGTCCGTGATGTACCGGTCCGAGAGCCGGACCGCCTGGGTGATCGCCTCGTCGGTGATCTTCACCCGGTGGTGCGCCTCATAGCGGTCCCGGAGCCCCTCCAGGATGAGGATCGCCTCCTCGGGGGAGGGCTCGTCGACGACGATCGGCTGGAACCGGCGCTCCAGGGCGGCATCTTTCTCGATGTATTTCCGGTATTCATCCAGGGTGGTGGCTCCCACGCACTGCAGTTCGCCCCGGGCCAGAGCCGGCTTCAGGATGTTGGAGGCGTCGATGGCCCCCTCGGCTCCTCCGGCGCCGATCAGGGTGTGCAGCTCGTCGATGAACAGGATGATGTTGCCCGCCTGGCGGATCTCATCCATGATCTTTTTCAGGCGGTCCTCAAATTCCCCGCGGTACTTGGTCCCGGCCACCACGGTCCCCATGTCGAGGGTCATCACCCGTTTGCCCCGGAGGGTTTCCGGGATCTCCCCGTCGACGATCCGCTGGGCCAGGCCTTCGGCGATGGCCGTCTTCCCGACCCCCGGCTCCCCGATCAGGACGGGATTGTTTTTGGTCCGGCGGGACAGGACCTGGATCACCCGCTCGATCTCTTTGCTCCGCCCGATCACCGGGTCCAGCTTTCCTTCCCGGGCCGCCGCCGTCAAATCCCGCGCGAGGCTGTCCAGGGTAGGGGTGTTGGCGGCGCTGCTGCCCTGATGGGAAGAGACCGTCTCGCTGCTGCCCAAAAGCTGCAGCACCTGCTGCCGCGCCTTGTTGAGGCTGACGCCCAGGTTGTTCAGGACCCGGGCCGCCACCCCTTCCCCTTCCCGGATCAGGCCGAGCAGGATGTGTTCGGTGCCCACGTACGTATGACCCAGCTTGCGCGCCTCATCCATCGACAGTTCGATCACTTTCTTGGCCCGGGGGGTGTAGGCGATGTTGATGGGCTGCCCCTGGCCGCGGCCGATCAGGGATTCCACTTCCTTCTGGATCTTCTCCAGGCCCAATCCCAATCCGATCAGGGCCTTGGCCGCAATGCCCTCTCCCTCCCGGACCAGCCCGAGCAGAATATGTTCCGTTCCGATGTTGCTGTGTCCCAACCGGACCGCTTCCTCCTGGGCCAGGGCCAGCACCTTATGCGCCCGCTCGGTAAACCGGCCAAACATCATCGTCTCAACACCTCGCTTGAAAAGGATGGATTCCGACTCCGACTCTCCCTTTGCTCTCGACCCTCTAGGACCGCTTTTCCTGCGCCAACCGCTCGCGGATCAGCGCGGCGCGCCGCTTGTCGCGCTCTTCCGGGGTCAACACCTGTCCCGCCTGATGCTGCAAGAACCCCGGCTGAGTGATGACCATCAGCTCATTCATCACGTGGGCCGACACATCGCGGATCAGTCCGAGATCGACTCCCAGCCGCACATCCGAAAGCCGGCTCATCGCTTCCTTGGAATCGATCACGCGGGCGTTGGCCAAAATGCCGTAGGACCGGTACACCCGATCCTCCAGCTGGACGGGGGAGATCTCCATCAGATGGGCTCTGGCGTTCTTTTCATGCTGGATCAGCTGCTGCACCACTCCCTGCAACTTGTCGAGAATTTCATCCTCGGTCAGCCCCAGGGTGACCTGGTTGGATACCTGATACAAATTTCCGAGGGCCTCGCTTCCTTCCCCGTAAATGCCCCGCACCGCCAGACCCACCTGGGTGATGGCGGGCAGAAGCCGGTTGAGCTGTTCCGCCATGGCCAGCGCCGGCAGATGCACCATCACCGAAGCGCGGATCCCCGTCCCGACGTTGGTGGGACAACTGGTCAAAAACCCGCATTTCTCGTCGAAGGCGTAGTTGAGGCGCTTTTCGAACCAATCATCCAGCTGATCGGCCAACCGCCAGGCGTCCACCAATTGAAAGCCCGGAAACAGGCACTGGATGCGCAGGTGATCCTCCTCGTTCACCATGATGCTGACGGCTTCGTTGCCGCTCAGGATCACGGCGCCGTGGCGGGACTCCTCCGCCATGTTGAGGCTGATCAGGTGCTTCTCCACCAGAACGCGCTTCTCCAGATCGGTCAGGTCCGCCATCGAGATCCATTTGGCGTCGCTCAGGACGGGATTGTCCCGTCCCCGGCGATAGACCTGCTCCACCCGGTGGAGCACTTCCTTGGCCTGGTGTTCATCGGCCACGGTGGGAAAGGGAAGATCGGCCAGGTTGCGCGCAATCCGGACCCGGCTGCTGATGACGATGTCGGACTGGGGCCCTTTTCCCCGCATCCATTCGCTGACGGAATTACGGATATAACGATGGAGCGACACGCGCGATCCACCTCCCTAACTGTCCAATTTTCCCTGCAGTTCCCGAATCCGGTCGCGCAGGCGGGCCGCTTCCTCAAATTCCTCGGCCTGAACACACCGGGAAAGTTCGGCCTTCAGCCGTTCGATCTCCCGATGGATCTTCAACCTTCCACCGGTTCGCTCCGGAACCTTGCCCCGATGGGAGGTGTGCCCGTGAACCCGGCGGAACAAGGGATCCAGCCGATCCTTAAAGGTCCGGTAACAGTCCATGCATCCAAAACGACCCATCTTGGCAAATTGTCCGTAGGTCAAACCGCAGGTCGGACAGCGAAGTCCGGTGGATTGGACCCGTTCCGACCTGCTCCCCTGGGAAAGGTCGGGGTTGAGAAGGCCCGACAAGAGATCCTGAAAGCTGAATCCGGTATCCAGCCCGGTAAATTTCTCCCCTTTTTCCTTGGCGCACTCTTCACACAGGTGATACTCCGTCTTTTCACCGTTGATGATTTTCGTGAAATGCAGGGTGGCCATTCGTTTGCCGCACTCGTCGCATAACATGGCGGCTCACTCTCCTTTTCCCGCGAATAGGATGGTCACCATCGCCCGCATGATCCGGGCGCGAACTTGATCCCGCAGAGGCACCGGCAGCTGCATGACGTCACGGGCGATGATGCGCCGCATGAGTCGGGCCTCCCGGGGGGTCATCAGCTCTTCCTCCCGAAGCCGATCGATGATGTCCTCCGCTTGGGCCTGGCTGATCGCCCCGCCGATCTGGCGCAGCAGGAGATCGTAGACGCTCCCCGGGGAACCCAGCCGCACCCTGCGAATCCGGATGTAGCCGCCGCCCCCTCGCTTGCTCTCCACTATATACCCTTTTTCCACCGTAAAACGGGTGCTAATCACGTAGTTGATCTGCGAAGGAACGCACTGAAACCGGTCGGCCAGCTCGCTCCGCTTGATCTCGATGATCCCGGACCGGCTTTGGTCGAGGATCTTTTTCAAGTGGTGCTCGATGATATCCGAAATGCTGGGCATCGAACAACCCCCTGTTGACTTTGACTAACTTTGACCTTCACTTTTTATTATAAATCCATTCGCGGGAAATGCAAGGGGTTCTCCGAAAGAGACCTGAACGATTCTCGACGCGCAGTCCATCCGTTGATTCATTACCATTTTTCCCGCCGCCGGCGAGCTTTCATACAAACGCGCATCCCGGACAAAAGCGAAAAAAGCGGCGGAAGACATGCGCCGCCGCCCGGGTGTTTGGCTTCTCGGCAGGGAGCGATGTTCCGCCCCCGCTCCATGTGCGAGAATTCCTCGAGGGAAGATTCACCCCGGTTTTTTGGACTCGAAGTTGTCCTGACATTCCAAGAGGGGACCCCGCCCTCCCGTTTATCCGGAACGCACCTCCTTGACCCCCGTCACCCGGCGCACTTCCTCCAAAATCTGCGTCGTGGAGATTTCCTCCGAAAGGCGGATCGTGAAGGAGATGTTGAGCCAGTCATCCTCCAAATCGCCCTCATCGATGGTCACCTTGCGAATGCTGGCGCCCATCCGCCCCAGCAGGGAGGCGATCTCCCCCAATTTCCCCGGTTCGTCCCTGACGGAGACCACGATCTTTTTCAGGCGATGGCGCCTGACCAGGATCTTTTCCAGCCGGTTCAGCAGCTCCAGGCTGACCAGGGCGAGGATCGTGGTCAACACCGCTCCGAACATGTAGCCGGCTCCCACGGCGAGACCGATGCCGGCCACCACCCAGAGCGAAGCCGCCGTCGTCAGCCCGCTCACCGTCAATCCGTGCCGGAGGATCGTCCCCGCCCCCAAAAAACCGATGCCGCTCACCACCTGGGCGGCCAGCCGGGCGGGGTCGGCCCGCACGTTTTCCTCCTTCATGAACTCGGAAAAACCGTAGATGGAAATCAGCATGATCAAAGCCGATCCGAGGCAGACGAGGATGTGCGTCCGGAAACCGGCCGGATGCGCGTCCCTCTCCCGCTCCCATCCGATCAGACCGCCGAGCAAAACAGCCATGAACAGGCGATATGCCGTCTCCCAGTAGGGGATGGTCCATACGCTGCTCACCCCGTCGCCCTCCTTGTTCGTCATTCTCCGCCGGACCCCCCGCCCGGCGGCGGGAATCAGGATGGGTCTCCGCACGCCTTCAACAAGACGGGCAAAATGTCCGGGAACCGGTCCACCACGACATCGGCATCCTTCAGCTCATCCGCCCGTCCGAACCGGGTGTAACCGGGATAGCGGCAGCCGATCACCTTCAGGCCGTTGGCCTTTCCCGCTTCGACGTCGGATTTCCGGTCCCCCACCATGAAACCGCCGGAGACCCCGTGTTCCTCCATCAAAAGGCGAACCAGTTCATCCTTTGTCTCCGTTTCATAGTCCCCCGCCCCGTAAACGCCGGAGAAGAGGGGGGCCAGGCGGAAAGTTTCCAGCACGCCGTCGAGATAGGGCCGGAGCCCGTTGCTGGCGATAAACAGCCTCCACCCCTCTTCCTTCAGACGATGCAGGGTTTCGGCCACCCCGGGATACAGGCTGCCCTCAGCACGTCTTAAGCCGGCCAGCTCCTCCTCCAGGGTCCAGCGGTCGGCGATTTTTCTCGTCTTTTCGTCCGCCTCCGGCAGCAGACGGGCCCAGATCTCCTCCTGGGTCATTCCGAACACCGACCGGATCTCCTCGTCGGAAGGGGAATCCCCCCGGTAGAGGCCCTCCTCCTTCAGGCGCCGGAAAGCCCTGCGGAAAGCGGGCAAGGCCACCTTCTCCGATTGAAACAACGTCCCGTCCATGTCAAATACCGCTGTTTTCTCGCCGCAGTTCACGAAAACGACTCCCTTTCCTTCATGTGATCATGCGGAGGCTGCCCGCCGGGCGGAACAACCCCCATCCCGAGGGAATTGCGCAGACGCGCCTCCCGAATCTTCTCCGGGAAGGATCCGTCCCTAAAAAAAGGATCTGCCGAAGCTCCATCTCCGATCCAGAGGCGGTCAATCCTCAGCGGTCATCTGGTCCGTTCGGCAGATCGTTTGAAGGCCGGATCGCCCGGGCGATCCGCGCTATTGAAATCGCTCTTGATACATTTCCTTAAAGCCTTCCAGATCATCTGTCACACACAACACGGAAGGATATCGGGCCGCCTTGTCAAACTGCCATTTCAGGTTGACCGGCCACACCATCAGCTGTATGCCCGACCGCTCGCAAAGCTTCACGTATTCATCCGTCAGATATTCGGTCCGGAGGGACAGGTACCGGGCCCGGATCTCCTCCATAAAGGGGACAACGGCGGGAGTGGCTCCCCACTGAATCAGCCCCAGTTCCACTTCGTCGGACAGTTTGCGCATCTTGACGATGGAGTAGTGATCAAAGGAGGAAATGTACACCTGGTCCAACATGTCCGTTTTCTTCAAAATCTCCAACACCGTCTCTTCCAGCCCCGGATACAGCTCTCCATATTGCTTCAACTCCACGTTCACCGTCATCTTGTCTTTGGCAAACAACAGGGCCTCTTCCAGGGTCGGGATGGTTTCATCCCTTCCCACGCGGAATTGTCTCAATTCCTCCAGGGTATAATCCTTGACCCACCCCTGTCCGTCGGTCATGCGGTCGATCGTCGGGTCGTGCATCAGGACGGGAACGCCGTCCTTGCTCAGATGCACGTCCAGTTCGAGATGCGTGAATCCGAGGTCATAGGCGGCTTTATACGAAGACAAGGTGTTTTCCGGGTATCGAAGGGGATACCCCCGGTGCGCCACTCCTCTTATTTTCACTTGGATGCTCCTTTCCGATGTAAACCGTGCACAATTTCATTATAGGTGTTATTGCGGGCGGAACAAAAGAGGGAAAAGGAAGACGCGCAGGAGGAAGGGACTTCGGAATGTGCGCCGCTTCCGTAATCTATTGTATTGTTTGCCCATCGAAAAATACGGAATATGGAGGAAAAAGAATTGGCCTCGTCCACTCTGTCCTCCGATTCGCGGAACTGCGGAAGTGCGTTCCCTTCCCTCCCGGCCATGACCCGCAGACCTGACGACGCGGTCGCCGGCAAATCATTCCGGCCACCTCGGTGGTCGGGATATGCGGTGCTTATGTCCGAGTTTCTACAGCAAACCTCTGATATCCTTCCCAAATATTTGGAGAAAAGCAGGCACGGCCTCCCTTACATCAGACGGGTCATGACCAGTTTCTGGATCTGAGTCGTTCCCTCGTAAATGCTCAGCACCTTGGCGTCGCGCATCCACTTCTCCACGGGGAAGTCCCGCATGTAGCCATATCCCCCGAGAATCTGCACCGCTTGGGTGGTAACCTCCATGGCCACCTCCGCGGCGTAGGCCTTGGCCATGCTGCCCTCCAGGGCGCAGGACTCGCCCCGGTCCGCCAGCTCGGCGGCCCGCCACACCAGGAACCGGGCCGCGTCAATCTTGGTACGCATGTCGGCGAGCATGAAGGAGATCGACTGGTTGTGAAAAATGGGCCTACCGAATTGGACGCGCTTCTTGGCGTAGTCCAGGGCGTATTCCCAGGCGGCCCGGGCCACTCCCACCGCCGCCGCCCCCACGGTCGGCCTGGAGTGCTCCAACATCTTCATCGCGTAGTAAAAACCCCGGTTCTCCTCGCCCACCAGGAATTCGGCGGGAATCCGGCAATCTTCAAAGATGACATCACCGGTGTGGGAGGCTCGCTGTCCCATCTTGCGCTCCTTTTTTCCCCCGGAGACCCCCGGCGCGTCTTTCGGGACGAGAAAGAGGGAAACCCCGTTGTAGCCGTCCTCCGGCTTCGTCTTGGCGAAGACCAGGTACAGATCGGCGATTCCCCCGTTGGTGATGAAGCACTTCCGGCCATTTATGACCCACTCATCCCCCCGGCGGACCGCCCGGGTCTGAATGGCTCCGAAATCGGAACCGGCTCCCGGCTCGGTGAGACAGACGGCCCCGAGGCGGGCATGTTTCGGATCGCACAGAAAGGTGAGCCACTTTTGTTTCTGCTGTTCCGTTCCGAACTGGTGAATCAGCCCGGCGGCCAGGGCGGTCACGCCGAAGGAGGTGGCCATCCCGGCACAACCCCAGAACAGCTCCTCCGAGATGATGCAGGAGGTGAGGAGGCTGTCCACACCCCCTCCCAGGTACTCTTCCGGAAACCGATAGGTGATGAGGCCGGCCCGGTGGGCCTTTTCGTACACATCCCGGGGGAAGCGCTCCTGCTCGTCGCACTCGGGAGCCACCGGGCGCATCTCTTCTTCGGCGAACCGGCGGGCCAGCCTCTGCATTTCCCGCTGTTCATCCGTCATCTGAAAGGAAATCAACGGGATTCCCCTCCTTCCACGATGCCTTCTTCCATAAAGCGGTCGATCTCTTCCCGGCGAAAGCCCATCTCCAGAAGGATTTCGGCGGTGTGTTCCCCCCGACGCGGGGCCGGCGTCACGGGATTCCCCTTCCGCTTGTTGCGGGCCGACAAAAACCCGCTGTTGGGCATCACCTGGCTCCCCTCCGCCGGATGATCCAGCGCGAAAAAGTTTTCCCGCTCCCGGGCCAGCGAAGAACGGACGGCTTCGGAAAGGGTGAGGACCGGCGTCAGACAACAGTCGGCCTCCTCACCGATGCGCACCCACTCTTCCAATTTCCTCCTCCGAAACAGTTCCGCCACTTCCCGGTACAATCCGCTCGGGTCGTCGGGGGGCGTAAAGCCCCGGTCCCTCCATTCCCGCCGGCCCACCGCGTCACAAAAACGGTTCCAGAACTTGGGTTCCAGCGCACCCAGGGCGACGTAACGGCCGTCCGCCGTTTCATACACATTGTAGGCGGTCATCGCCCCGCAGAGAACGTGGGAGCCCCGGGTGACCGGTTCACCGCTCTGCTCGACCGCGAGGGGGAAAACCTGCCAGCTGTGCAGCACGTCCGTCATGGACACATCCAGGACCGCTCCTTCCCCGGTGCGCAGGCGGCGGACCCAGGCGGCGAGGATCTGCTCGACGGCCGCCATGCCCCCGGCCAGGTCGGCCAACTGCACCGAAGGGATCGACGGAGGGCCGCCGGGGTTGCCGATTCCGTCCAAGATGCCGGTCATGGCCGCGTAGTTGATATCGTGGCCCGCCCGGGAAGCCATCGGTCCCCGCTGTCCGTATCCGGTGATGGAACAGTAGATCAGTCCGGGATGGATCGTGCGGAGCGTCTCCGCATCCAGGCCAAACCGGGCCATCACGCCCGGCCGGTAGCTCTCCACCACCACGTCCACCTTCGGTATGAGGCGATGGAGGATCTCCCTTCCCGCCTCCGTCTTCACGTCGATCGCCAGGCTTCGCTTGTTCCGGTTCAGGAGCAGAAAAAGGCGGCCCGTCTCCTCGGCAAGGGGAGGAAGGTAGCGGGCCGGATCACCGATGGACGGATCCTCCACCTTGATCACGTCCGCGCCCATGTCGGCCAGGCGCATGGTGGCGAAGGGTCCGGGAAGGTATCGGGAGAAATCCAGCACCCTCATCCCCTTGAGAAAATCCTTCCGTCGCAGTTCCATTCCCCCGCGCCTCCTCAGGAAAGCGTTTTCAGAATGAAAGGAAAAAGACGGGCCCTCGGAGTTCGACCGATTCCCGGAAGACCCGTCTTCCCGCGGTTACGCTTCCCGCTCGATAATGGTGGCGATCGCCATCCCGAAGCCGATGCACATGGTCATCAATCCGTAACGGGCTTCACGCCGCTCCAATTCGTTCAGGAGCGTGGCGGTGATGCGGGCGCCGCTCGCCCCCAGCGGATGGCCCAGGGCGATCGCCCCGCCGTTGACGTTCACCTTTTCCCAAGGGGCTCCGGTTTCCTTCTGCCAGGCCAACACCACCGAGGCAAAGGCTTCGTTCACTTCGAACAGATCGATATCGTCCATGGTGAGGCCGGCCTTTTTCAGGACCTTCTCCGTGCAGGGAATGACACCGGTCAACATGATCGTCGGATCCACCCCGGCCGTGGCGGTGGCGACGATCCGCGCCCGGGGCTTCAGTCCCAACTCGTCCGCCTTTTCCCGGGAGGCGACCAGCACCGCCGCCGCTCCGTCGGAGATCTGGCTGGAATTGCCGGCGGTCACCACGCCGTCCGCCTGGAAGGAGGGCTGGAGCTGCGCCATCTTTTCCAGGCTGGTGTCCGCCCGGGGAGTCTCGTCCTTCTCCATCCGGACCGCCTCCCCTTCCTCCGTCACCACATCGATGGGAACGATCTCGCGGTCAAACCTTCCTTCCCGCTGGGCCCGCAGGGCTTTCTGATGGCTTTCATAGGAAAACCGGTCCAGCTCCTCCCGGGTGAATCCCCATTGGGAGGCGATCATCTCCGCGGAAAAGCCCTGGGGGATGATCATGTACCGATCCGTCAATTTGGAGCTGAAGTTTCCGCCGTCGCTTCCCATCGGGACGCGGCTCATGCTCTCCACGCCGGCGGCGATGAACAGGTCCCCCATGCCGGCCATCACTTCGTGGGCCGCCTGGTTCAGGGTCTCCAGGCTGGAGCCGCACATCCGGTTGGAGCTGACCCCGCAGACCTCCACGGGGAAGCCGGCGATCAAAGCTGCTATCCGCCCGATGTTGAATCCCTGTTCGTCGATCTGGGTGACACAACCCATTTTCACATCTTCCACCAAGTCCGGCTTGATTCCGTTCCGCTCCACGATGGCGGACAGCACGTGGGCCGCCATTTCGTCCGGCCGGGTCCGGCTCAGCAGGCCCTTCTTCCGGCCGATGGGCGTCCGCACGGCGTCGATAATCACGGCATCCCTCGCACTCACTGGCTTCCTCTCCCCTTTTTGTTCGAATGAAAAAGACCTCATCCCCGTTTCAACAAGGGCCGGGGCCCGAATGCGCAGGCCCCCCTCCGCCGCGGCGAGGATCAGAAGGTGAACAGTTCAATCCCGCCGGACACGTTGAGCTCGATGCCGGTGATGTATTTGGCGTGGTCCGATGCGAGGAAACAGATGGCATTTGCGATATCCTCCGGTTCGCCTGGCCGCTTGAAGGCGGTGCGCTGGATCATCCGCTCCCGCATCTTGGGATCGATCATCTGGAAGGCTTCCGTGTTGACAATCCCGGGAACGATCGCGTTTACGGTGATGTTGTAGCGGGCGCCTTCCAGGGCCATGCTCTTGGTGAAGCCGAGGATCCCGGCCTTGGTCGTGGAATAGCTGGCCTGACCGAATCCGCCGATGGTCCCCGCGACGGAGGCCATATTGATGATCCGCCCCCAGTTCTGCTCCTTCATGATCGGCCAGACCGCCTTGGTGCAGTTGTAGGTCCCCGTCAGGTTCACCCTCAGATCCCTCTCCCAAAACTCGTCGTTCTGGTACTCGATGCGGGAGACGTGGTCCAGGGTGGCGGCGTTGTTGACGAGGATGTGGATGCCTCCCATCTCTTCCTTCACCTTCTGGAACACCTCGTTCACCTGTTCCCGATCGGTGACGTCCATCCGGATGGCCATCGAACGGCGTCCCATCTTGCGGATCTCCTCCGCCGTCTTTTCGGCGTAGACGACCCCGGTCGACTTCATCACCTGGCTCATCGGTCCGTACTTTTGCGCCGTTTCGTCATCGTCGAGGCTTTCCAGCAGAATATCGGTGATCACCACATCCGCTCCCGCGCGGGCCAGGGCCAACGCATCGGCCCGCCCCAAACCGCGCGAAGCTCCCGTGACCAGTGCCACCTTTCCTTCCAGCGAGTATGTCATCGTCTCTTCCCCCCATCGCGTGAAAATGATGTCAGTTACTGAAGACTTTCTTGCGGCGCAGGGATCCAAACCTGAGTATCAAGGCGTATTTGAATGAACAATCATTCATTTGGTTCAATTCGGATTATAAACGATCGAAGAGTGAAATTCAAGACTTGTCGGGGATTGACATTTGTTGTTTCCAGGGCTAAAATTTAAAAGCTGATAT
The DNA here is from genome assembly GCF_003001905.1 of Planifilum fimeticola. Lineage (NCBI taxonomy): Bacteria > Bacillati > Bacillota > Bacilli > Caryophanales > Thermoactinomycetaceae > Planifilum > Planifilum fimeticola. Next base: position 29,571 of record NZ_PVNE01000027.1, on the reverse strand, counting down.
CCCTTGAAAAGGAGGTCGACGTCCATGCGGATCGAAATCGCTCTGGCAGCAGTTTCTCGCCGCCAAGGCCTTTTTGGCGTTTTTGCGGGTTCCGTATGCCCAAAACCGCATCTACCGCGCGTCGACCTCGGCAGGGGGATGCATCCCGAAGCTTGACCGGACAACTGCCACAGGTCGACACCGGCCTGTGTTGCTTTCATAAGATGTCGCATTTTTTGCTTTCGCACCACAGGCCGTCGCCTGTGGTGTTTTTTTGTCCGGAAGAAAAGGAGAGGTGAAGGATGACCCAAACCCTGGAAATGCCGTCTTCACCCCATATCGAAACCGTACCGGACGACAAAGAGGTGGTGATCGATTGCCGCGGCGTGTCCAAGCACTTCTATGAACCCGTGGAAGGAAGCCGCACCTGGCGCAATCTGTTTCTCGGCGAACGCCGGCGGATCCGCGCGGTGAATCAGGTCTCCTTCCGGGTTTACCGGGGAGAGATTTTCGGCCTCCTCGGCGCGAACGGGTCCGGAAAATCGACGATGATCCGCCTGATCGCCACCCTCCTCTTCCCTGACGCGGGGCAGCTTACGGTGTTCGGCAAGGACGTGGTCCGGCACCAGCAGGAAGTGCGCCGCCGGATCAACAGGGTGTCGGTGGAAGCCTCCTTTTTCAAGAAGTTGTCTTCCATGGAAAACCTGCGCTACACGGCTCGCCTCTACGGGCTGTCCGTCCAGGAGGGGGAACGGCGCGCGCTGGAAATCCTTCGACGGCTGGGAATATCCAGTCAAAAATCCCGCGTGCCCCTGGAAAACCTCTCCCGGGGGATGCAGCAAAAGGTGGCCATCGCCCGGGCCTTGATGACCGATCCGGAATTGGTGCTCCTGGATGAGCCGACCACCGGGCTGGATCCCAAATCCAAGCGGGATGTTCAAAAGTTCCTGCTGGAGGTGAAGAAGGGCGGCCAAACCACGATGATTTTGACCAGTCACGATATGGACGAAGCGGAAAAGCTGTGCGATCGCATCGCCATCATCAACAAGGGATCGCTGATCGCTCTGGACACCCCGGAGGGATTGAAACGAAAGACGGGAGCCTCCACGATGGAGGAAGTCTTTTTCCGATGTACCGGAACGGAATGGGAGGATGCATTGGCCGATGAAGACGATGAATGAACTGGGCGCCGCAGTCGCCTTCGTGGAACGCAGTTTTCGCCTCGTCAAGCGCTATCTCGCCTGGGAAGTGGTTTTCCTTTTCTACAATATCGTCAACACCCTGACCATCGGACTGATCGGATACACCGCGGAGCCCGAAGCCCGGGGAGAGACCGTCCTTTTCCTGGTGATCGGCGCCCTGTGCTGGGGGTTCATGGCTGTGCTTTTCGAGGAAGTGGCCAACACCATCACCTGGGAACGGTGGGAGGGGACGATCGAGTACACCTTCATGGCTCCGATCCGCAGGATCACCCATCTGTTCGGAACCTGCCTCTTCGCCATCCTCTACGGGCTCGTACGGACCGTCGTCGTCCTGATCGCCGTCGCCCTCTTTTTCGATCTTCCCCTTCAGCAGGCCAACCTGATCGCCGCCTTGGCGGCAGTCGTCGCCGCCGGTCCCGCCTTCATGGGCCTGGGCCTGATCGCCGCCGTGCTGCCCCTTCTCTCCCCCGAACGGGGAACGCAGGCAACCCACATCATCCAGGGGGTCATCTTGCTGGTTTCCGGCATCTACTACCCGGTGTCGGTCCTTCCCGGATGGCTTCAACCGCTGTCCCTCGTCTCGCCGGGAACCTACGCCCTCGAGGCGGCCCGGGCCGCTCTGCTGAAGGGGGCGAAAGTCGCCGAGCTCCTTCCCGACCTCCTTCTGCTCCTCGGTTTGGGGGCGATCCTCATCCCCTTGGGTCTGTGGATTTTCTCCGTCGCCGAACGGTACGCGATGCGGACCGGAAAGCTGAAGCGGAGCGGATGATGCCCCCGGGTTTTTCCGTGAAGACAAAGAACCGTCACTTCTCTGATCGGAAAGTGACGGTTTTTTGTCTTTCGGCCGGTCTCTTCCCTTCATGTGTTATCATAAGAGAGAGCCGGGAAGGGCTTTCAAAGCCGTCCGACAACGATGATGAAACAGCGGATCCGCCAGGATCCTTGTCTTGATAGGAGAGGGGAGAGGCATCCATGAAGGACCGTCGCAAACTGTTGAAGCGGATCGCATGGTTCGGCGGGGTCGGTCTCTTCGCAGCCGTTCTCATATGGAAGGCGTTGGACATCGCCAATTGTCTTCCCTTCAGCGGACCGGCTCCTGCACCTTCCAATGAGGCGGAGACGGATTCGGAAATTGCCTGGGAGGTCCCGGAATTTGAAGCGGTGGACCAAGACGGGAAACCCTTCAAACTGTCCGACATGAAAGGCAAGGTGTGGCTCGCCGATTTCGTCTTCACCAATTGCAACACCGTCTGCCCTCCGATGACGGCCAACATGGCCCTCCTCCAGAAGCGACTGAAATTTGAAGGGCTGGACGTGGAGATCGTCTCCTTCAGCGTCGATCCGGAGCGGGACGATCAAAAGGCGATTCACGAATTCGCCAAGCAACACAACGTGGATTTCTCCAACTGGCATTTCCTCACGGGATACCCCTTCGAGGAGATCCAGAAGTTGTCGCGGGAAACCTTCAAGGCGGAGGTCCGGATGGATCCCGAGTCGGATCAAGTGGTTCACGGCACCCAATTTTACCTCATCGATCAGTCCGGGAAGATTCGGAAGTTCTACAACGGCGTCCGACCCGATGACGATCAAATCGTTCATGACGTCAAAGAATTGCTCGGAAAGTGAAGGCTGACCCGAAAAAAAATCCGGACGGAAAAGACACACCGCCTTTCCCCGTCCGAATTTTTTCATGATCCGCCGCGAACAATGGTAATCATAAGCGGGGGGTTCATCGGATCACCCGCCCCCGAAAGGAGGGAAACTCCGTGGGATTTGAGGAACTGATGGAATTGTTTCGACACCCGGCCAACTGGAACCTGCCGGGAAACCTGCTGGCGATTCTGGTGGGAGCCATTTACCTCATCCTCGTCGGCCCCCTGCGCCGTCTGTTCCCGGGATCGGCGCCCGTTCGGCCCGGCAAGAAAATCTGGTTTTTGAGCGGGCTGCTGCTTTTGTATTTCACCCTGGGCAGTCCCATGGACCTTTTGGCTCATGAACTGTTCAGTTTCCACATGCTGCAGATGTCGCTCCTGTACCTGGTCCTGCCGCCCTTTTTCCTGCAGGGCATTCCGGATTGGATGTTTCGCGCCCTTTTCCGCATCCCCGGCGTGAGACCGGTGGTTTCTCTCTTCACGCGTCCGGTCGTGGCCCTGTTCGTATTCAACGGGCTGCTCTCCATCTATCACGTTCCGCTGATCTTCGATCGAATCATGGCCAACGAATGGCTTCACGCCGGCGTCCATCTCCTCCTCGGAATCACCGCCTTGTTCTTCTGGTGGCCCATCACCGCTCCGGTGGAGGAACTGGATCGTTTGAAGGGATGGAAGAGGCTCGTCTACATCTTTGCCGGCGGCGCCCTGCTCACCCCCGCCTGCGCGCTGATCATCTTCTCCGACACCCCCATGTTCGCCCTGTACAAAGAGGGGTCCGCGCTGGCGCCGATCCTAACCCCTCAGCAGGACCAACAGCTGGGAGGGGTCCTGATGAAGATCATCCAGGAGATCTCCTACGGCGTCGCCTTGACCTACAATTTCTTCCTCTGGGTGGCGCAGGAACGGGCCAAGGACCGAATACGGAAGGAAACCGACACCGCCGCGCCCACGACCTTCACCGGGGCAAGCGGCAAACCGCAGACCAATCCCTGACGGAGGGAAAAAGCTTGAAGGCGGGTCCAGTCAAAGGACCCGCCTTTTCTCTGGCAAAACCCTTGGAATCCGAATTTAAACCTGTGCCACAGCGGGGGGCTGCATGGGCGCCTGTCCGAGCATGGCCAGCATGATGATGAGAAAGACCGCCAAACCGAAATAGGCGATGCCGTAACCCAAACGGGTCAGCGGAGGCACTGAGTAATATTCTTCGCTTTTCAGCAAGCCGGGATCTTCCTCCGGAGCCGGGACATAATCCACCAGAAGATGGAGGCGGACCATCTCTCCGTTCACCCCGGCGGGTTGGGTGCGGACCAGACGAACCCGTTCGACGGACCCGCTGAACCCCGTGTCGGTGTGGATCACGCCCAGCCCCGGATAGGCGATCTCGAGGCGGTGCTCCCTCGTCGCCACCTCGCAGAAGAGGGAATAGGGCAAGTCCCGGCTGTGCTCCTCTCCCGGAACCAAGAGGCCCGCTTCCTCAAAGGCGCGGCGCTCCACGTCCACCTTGATCACGCCGGTCAACGCTGTCCGGCCCCGTTTCCTCCTGCGGTGGGCGGCATAAAATTGCCAAAGCTGCCAGGCAAACATCAGCCAAACCAGGAAGAGAATCGGACTGAAGGTGTATATGATCAGAATGAGGCCCACCACCAGCCCCACGGCCCACAGCCAGCGGGAAATGGCCGTCACGATTCTGCCCCCGTCGAGGGGATGGATCGGCAGCAGGTTGAAGAGATTGATGAAAAATCCGATCGCGGCGATGGGATAGAGAGGAGGATGATTCGTCACCTCCGCCAGGACGTAACACGCGACGGCTCCCAAGGTGCCGAACAGAGGGCCGGCATAGGCGATGTAGGCCTCGGTCACGGCATCCCTGGGCTGCTTTTTCAGGATGATCAATGCCCCCACAAAGGGAATGAAGGCCGGAGCCGTGACATCCAAGCCCTTCCGGCGGGCGGCCAGGACGTGACCCATCTCGTGGATGAAGATCATGACCACCAGTCCGATCGCCGTCGTCCACGGAAAGACCAAGGCATAGGCCCCCACCGACACCAGCATGCTGATCAGCGTTCCCCCGGCTTTCCCCAGTTTCAGCAGGGGCAGGATAAACTTCAATTTCCCCCCCAGGCTGAGCAGGAGGGCGGCCAACCCCCCCATCCATTTCCATCCGCTCCGACTCTTTTTCGCGCTATGCTCGTCGCTCAAACCATCGTCCTCCCGGTGTCTTTGATTCTGTCACACGCCTTTTGGGGAGACCCTTCGACAAAAACGGCCCCTTTTCCCTTTTTTTCATCGGGATCGCTCACGTTCATGATACCCTCTGCAGGCGGATTCAAACAATCAAAAGAGGGTGAATACGCTGCCTGCCCGGATTGCGGACAAAGGAAAACCCCGTCGGACCGCCGAGGTTCGCCGTTAAAACAATAAAAAAACCCTTGTGGCCAAGGGTTTTGCTTGGTGGAGCTGAGCGGGCTCGAACCGCCGACCTCCTCGTTGCGAACGAGGCGCTCTCCCAGCTGAGCTACAGCCCCATGTATTCCGTTCGCGCGCAAGTATCATAATACACGGTCGGCGGAAAAAAGTCAACCGGAAAAAAAGAACGGATCCTCCAACGCCCGTATGCATTCCTCCCGGATGCGCCAAACCCGCTCCCATACCAGGGGAGGACGTTGCCTGGCCGCCCACGAACGGATATAGGCCTGGTGCAGGGAAACTTTGTACTCGCCGATCTGGTCCGGCCGGATGTTCTCCTCCCAGAGCCACGTCCGCACCGGCTCGGCTTGAACGGAAACCGTCCGGGTGACGTCCAACCGGCAGTTCCCGTATTTCAGATAGCAGTGGGCCTCCGGAACCGCATCCAGACCGTAACGGGCGAGAACCCGGCCGATTCCCGGCGTGTTCCTTTCGTTCATCTCAAATGCCCAGAGTGAGCTCAAGGGGAATTCCCTGCTCCTGCGCCAGACGGGCCAGGAGGGCGTGTTTGGTTCTGCAGGTTCCCTTCCCCTCCCGGAGCACCCGCCGAAAGTCACCCCGGTCGGTATTTTGCCCGTAGGGAAGCCGGCGGATATATGCCACGGCGGAAGCCATATCCGTCAGTCCCCGGCTCAGGAACTCCCGGGAGATTTCCCCTCGGTCCGCGATCCGATGCCGGAGGAGTCGCTTCATGTTCATGGTTTCCCTCTCCCGTAATGAACTGTCGGATGACACAAGGACGAAGGAAGCGGTTTCCCTCCCCGGCACGGGCATTGCGGACCCGTCGGCGGAAAACCGCTTCCGTTCACGCCGGCTCTACTTGCCGACCGCCTCTTTCATCAACTGAACGACTTCTCCCTCCTCGGCATGGCGACCGAGCTCCTTCTTGGAGAAGATGCGCTTTCCATCCACATCCACCTCAAAGACACCGCCGCTGGAGGGAATCAGGAGCATTTCCCCGATCTCCCCGCGGAACTCGTTCAACAATTCCTCCGCCACACGGGCGGCATAGGGAGCGTAATTTCAAGCCATGCAGAACTCGATGCGGACCCGATACTTGTTCATGTTCCTCTCACCCCTTGAAAGAGCGTTCCCCTCTTTCTTCTCCGCTGCTTTCAGGGTTTCCTTCCGGGGAAATCCTATTCACGTCCCGTCATTCCGATTTCAGCTTGGTGAGGGCCTTTTTGTAGCGGTCGTTGTTCGGTTCCAATTCCACCGCCTTCTCCAGCGCCTTGATCGCCTCCGACTTCTTGTTCTGGGCGGTCAAGATCACCCCCAGCTGATAATGGTAGGAGGCCCGGTCGGAGTTCAGAACGATGGCCCGTTCCACCGCTCGTTTCGCATTGCTGAGATCACCGTAGTAAAATCGGCTCATCGCTTCGTAATAGTACGCCTGGGAATAGCGATCATTCAGCTTGGTGGCGGCTTGGAAACTTTCATAGGCCTTTTTGGCCAAGGATCGCTGTTTCTCTTTCTTTTCCTTGGCGGAGAGATCCGAATCCTTTTCCAGCAGCTCCCGTTTTTTCAGGTAGGCAAGACCGAGGGTCATCCGGTATTTTTCGTTGGAATCACTTAGTTGGACCGCTTTTTCCGCGTATTGGATGGACCGGTCGATTTCTTCGAGACGAAACAGAATGACGGCCAGATCATGATGATAAACGGCGTTTTTCGAGTCCCTCTTCACGGCTTCCTCGATCAATTCGGCCGCGGTCCTCTGATTCCCCTGGGCGACGAAAATTTTCCCCCGGTGATACAGGTATTCGGGATTTTCCGGTTCCAATTGAACCGACCGATCGCTCGCCGTTTCGGCGGTCTTCAGATCCTTGACCTGATAGGCGTACAAGGCCAGCATGTCATGGAGTTCCGCATCATCCGGAAACCGCTTGACGCCTTCCTGGAGGAGAAGCACGGCGCTTTGGGCATCCCCCGCCTCCTGGTAGAGTTCAGCCAGATGAACGTAATAATCGCGCTTGTTGGGATCGGCGCTGACCGCCTTCCTCCCCAGGAGGATGGCCTGCGCCACCTGCTTGTTGTTCTTCGCCTCCACGGATTGCCGGTGCCACACCGCCGCCTGTTCGGGATCTTCCTCCACTTCCGGATCAAAGACGGCCGAAGGTTTCGCATCGGCGGGGTCTTTATCGGCAAAGAGCCATTGATAGCCCCCCAGCCCCGCGAGCGCCACGATGCACACCACCAGCGCCGCCACCAGCCCCTTGGATTTCCACAGGGGCTGGGAATTCCTGGAGCGACCCGCGGAGGTCGGGGATTCCTCGGAAACGAGATAGGGAGATCTCTTGCCCTGGGGAACCAGGTCGGTTCCCGGACCGGCGTTCGCCCCCCTCCGTCCGTCCCCGCGCCGTGGAGATCCATCCGCGCCGATCGGGGAAGGCTTGACGGGAGTAGGTTGGACGGCCGGCAGCCGCCCATCCGCCCCCTTTTCGGCAGCCGGCAACGAGGACCCCCGTTCGGCCCTGCGAACACCCTCCTCCGCCGGCTTGGCGGGTGCGGGCATTTGCTCCTCCGGAACGTCTCCCCTTTCTTCGGGAGCCTTCAACATTCCTGCCTCGAGCCGGGCGAGGGTGGGCCGCGCAGACGGATCGGAAGAGAGGGCCTTGCGGATCAGTCCGTCCCAGACGGCGGGTATATCCCCCCGATGTCGACGAAGCGGCGGGAGAGCAGCTCCCTCCGGCGGCATATGACCGGTCAACAACCGGTAAGCCAGGGAGGCGATGCCGAATACCCACTGCTTTTCCACATCCGGGATCTCGGCACCGGGCAGGCTGCCGGCCGCTCCCCCGTATAAAAAGCGGACGTTCCCATCCGTCGTCTCCAGGATGTTGAGGGGATCGACGACGGCATACTCCCCTTTGGAAGCCAGGCGACGGGCATGACCGAAGATCGCCGACAGGAGACTTCGGACTTCCCCGAGCGGGAGAGAGCCGGCCTGAATCAGCCGATGGGCCAGCAGATTCCCCGCCAAGGGGCGGAACACCCAGTATAAAACACCCTCATCGACGAACTCTTCCTCCACCGGGAAAAAGGCGGCGTCATCCCGCTTCAGCAGATGGCGGGCACTTTCTTCCCTTTTCCGCTTCCCGACCGCCAATATAAAGCGCGTCGGTTGGGACTCCCCTTGACCCGGTTCCCAGTCTCCGCCCTCCACCGCCGAATAATACAAGATCCCTTGAACAAAAGGGAAAGCATCCAGGACCCGATATGTATAGCCGATCCATTCCCCCGACTGCTTCATCTTCATTTGATCGCTCAACGGCGGGAATCCCCTGTTGGGGAAGGGCCGTCCTTCCTCCTTTCGCATAGATTTCATTCCATCCCAAGCCAGGGAACAGGCAACCGCGACGCGCGGGATTAATACTCGACAGACGTCGCCGCAGCCGTCCGTTGAAACACTTCAGACATTCTCACCAGCGGAGGCCGCGCGGACGGATCGAGGGAACAAGCGCGCATCACCCATTTTTCCAGAACCGGAGACACGTCGGATCGGAACGTGCGGATGGGTGCCGGATTCGGGGCTTGGGAAGTGAACCGCTTTCCGGTGAGGAGGGCATAGCCCAGGGCCCCGACGGCAAAGGTGTCGAAGGAACGGCGCTGAGAAAGGCCTCCCGCTTCCTCGCCCCCGATCCAACCCGGCATCAGTGCTACGGGGCCGCCGTAGATGAAGCGAATGGCCTTTCCGGAGGTGATCAGGATATTCTGCGGATGAACCACGGCGAACTGGCCGAGCTCGTACAGGCGAAGCAACTGGTTCGACACCCCGTGGAGAATCCACAGCGCCTCATCGAGGGGAAGGGGGCCGTCCTTCTCGATGCTGTGCGCGAGCAAGGTCCCTTCCAACCGGCGAAAGACCTGGTACAGCGCCCCCTCCTCGACAAACGCATCCTGGAGGGGAAAAAGGATATCCTCGTGACGGCTTATTCGGAGCTCGTCCACATCGATGCCGGACAAGCCGTCGATGGCGTGAACGAAGCAGGTGCGGAGAAGATCGCCCTCCTCTTCCTCCACATAATAGAGCATTCCCTCCACAAAGGGGAATGCCTCGATCACCCGGTATCTCCCCCGGATTTTTTCGCCTTTCCCCTTGATGATCATCGCCTCATTCCCCCGTGACACGCAAAATCCCCGGGCATTCCCTTCCGATTCTTATATTTCCACCGTTTTGGAACGACGGAAATCTCCGTTATCTCCTCCCATTCTACCATGAAAGGCATCCTTCGACATCCCCCTTCCCCCGCTTCCGGCAAGGAAAAGGAGCACGTGACGGAGAATCTTTTCGTTGGGCGGATTCGGACCGATCGAACCGACCCCGATCCCGTCCCCCGGTTTCATCCCACGCCTTCGAAGGAGGACTTGATGTGAACAAGCGAGCCGTCCGCAGCTGGGTGATGTACGACTGGGCCAACTCCGCCTTCGCCACGACCATCATGGCAGCGGTGATGCCCATCTTTTACGCCGACGTGGCCGGGAAAAACCTCGCTCCCGCCACGGCGACCGCGTACTGGGGTTACACCCAGTCGATCGCCCTCGCCTTCGTGTTTCTGCTCTCCCCCGTCCTGGGAGCCATCGCCGATGTTACCCGATCCAAGCGGAATTTTCTTATCTTTTTCGTGCTGATGGGCGCCGTATCCACGGTGGCGATGGCCTGGATCGACGAGGGAGAATGGCTGTTCGCCTCCGTTCTGGTCATCCTGGGAACCCTGGCCTTTTCCGGGGGGAATGTGTTTTACGACGCCTTCCTGCCCGAGCTGGTTCCGGAAGAAAAGCAGGACATGATCTCCTCCAGGGGTTACGCCTACGGCTACATCGGAGGCGGGCTGCTCTTGGCCGTCAATCTGGCGATGATCCAGTTTCCCGAATTCTTTTTGCTGCCTGACACTTTGACCGCCACCCGGCTCGCCTTCGCCAGCGTCGGCCTGTGGTGGTTGCTCTTTTCCCTGCCCCTCTTCCGCCATGTTCGCGACCGGGACATGGGCGGCCGCCCGGACCGGATCACACCGGGGATCGTGGCCGAAGGCTTCCGAACCGTCGGCCGGACACTCCGGAGAATCCGGCGCTACCCGGAACTGCTCAAGTTCCTCATCGCCTTCTGGTTTTTCAGCGACGGCATCAATACGATCATCAAGATGGCCACCATCTACGGCCGGGAAATCGGCATCGGCCAGACGGATCTGATCGCCGCCCTGCTGATCACCCAGTTCGTGGGCATCCCCTGCACCCTGCTGTTCGGAAAGGTGGCGGAGCGCTTCGGCGCGATGCGCACGCTGATCACCACCCTGGTGATTTATCTGATCATCGTCATCCTCGGTTATTTCATGAAAACCGCCCTTCATTTCTACCTGCTGGCCATCCTCGTCGGCTTCGTCCAGGGAGGCAGCCAGGCTCTGGCCCGCTCCATCTTCAGCCGTCTCGTCCCGGCCGGAAAAAATGCGGAGTTTTTCGGCTTTTACGGCCTTACGGGCAAATTCGCCGCCATCTTCGGCCCCTTCCTCTTCGGCTTCGTCGGACAGCTGACCGGCTCCAGCCGGGCGGGCATCGCCTCTCTGGCCCTCTTTTTCCTGGCGGGCATCGTCATCCTGCTGTTCATCGACCTGGAGAAGGGGAAGGCCGAGGCGGCGGCGGAATCGGCGGAATCCGCGGCCCCTTCCCCGGCGGCGAGGTGATTCCCTCCCCATTCCCCGAGAGAATCACTCCGCAACCCGGATGTAGACTCCCCGGATCTCTGCGGACAAGTGACAAAGTATTGAGAGGGACCGATTTTTCGCCGAGCGACTTGCCACTGCATGGAACCGAGGCGGAAAATCGTGTCCCCGACCTTTTTAGCGTTGTGAAACAATTCATCCGATGCAGAAGGGGGTGTACCGCTTCGTTTCGTTGCGATGGCAAAGGCACTCAGCGTTACACCCCCTTCTCCACAACATTTTTTATGGATTTTTAGAGCGAAGTTGCCAGAAGTCTTCGAAGGCACCCGCTCCGACACCGCCGAGGCCCGCACCGCACCGGGCGGGTCGGAGCGGTAAATCAGAGGATCCACCATCCGGGGCTTGCTGCGGAAATGAAGACCGGCAGCCTGTTCGGCTTCCTCCACCCGAATCCCCTCACGGAGGCGATCCAAGAGGGCGCTCACGTGCTCATCGCCGCCGGTACGCATCTTTTGGATCACCTGCCCGTCGTCCAAAAACCAATCGTCGAAGCGGAGCAAGCCAATATCCAGGCTGCGCCGGATTGCCTCGGCCAGCGTCAGCTGGGCATACGCGTTGAGGGGATCGAGGAAAAAGTCGATGACTTCCTCCACATACCGGTCCACAAACCACTCCGCCATCTCCAGCGAGGAAACACCGATTCCTTCCGGTCCGACCGACAGATCACCGAGGAAGCGCTCCACTTCGGAAAGGGAGAGACCGCCGTACCGCACCCGATCCCGCAAGGTGTAATCGATCCGGTCTGCCGACAGGTCGGGAAGGGGTTTCTCCAGCAGGGTCCAATTTCCGGAGAGAATCGATTCCGGATGGAAGCCGTGCTTTCGCAGGATGGCGTAAATCTCCGATTCCTGCCAAATCCGGCGGTGCCAGCGTTCATGCAGGTTCTCCTTCCCCTCCCCGTATACATAATCCACCACGTGGGAAAAGGCCGTATGGCCCACATCGTGCAACAGCCCCGCAATCTGCTCCTCCAGACTGCCGCCCAACCGGCGGATGAGCAGCATCACCCCCACCGAATGTTCGTACCGGGTCACGTTCCACTCCGGCTTGACCAGACAGCCTGCGCCCCCCTGATGAATCCGCTTCAAGCGCTGAACGGGAGCCGATCGGACCAGATCGGCCAAAACCCCTTCCACCTCGAAGCAGCCATACAGGCGATCGGCAATTTGCATTTCCTTTTCCCCTCCAACATCGCTTCGGCTGCACCCGTCAAGGAATCCGGCTCAGCGGTCAAAAAGTTGGATCACCTTTTCCATTTTCTCCGGGGAGTAATAACGTCTCATATTTTGGAGGTCTGCTTTCGTCAACGGGACAACCTCCAGCTCAATCCCGTTTTTTTCAACGAGGCGCTCCACCCTTTGGATCTCCTCCAAATCGTATCGACCGTCAAACCGCAGTTCGCACACGGGTCCGGACAGGTCAAAGGCGTATTTCAGGGCGAAAATCTCCTCAATGTCCCTTCCCGGAATCCGATGGGGCAACAGCTTTGCACTTCGAATCTCCTGCCAGGGATAGAACCGTTCATCCCCCTTAAACTCGTAATGAACTCCCCGTTCGGTGATCTCACAGGAGGGGGACGGATTGAGGATTTTGACTGCCAACAGAAATGAAGCGATCAATATCAGGGCGATTGCGACACACAGCAAGAAAAAGAAAGCGGGACGCCGATACAACAATTGGCCCAACCAATCGTTCAGCCGCGCGATCATGAATCCTTTCTCCTTTCCATCCATAGCATATCAAATTACTTCCTGCCCCTTTGAAGGAATTCCCCTCATCCGGCGTCCCGAACCGACCAACAAAAAGACCGCGTGGATTTTGGAGGGCAGGCCCCCACGCGGCCTTTTCGCCTCTTCGGGACGGAAAGGGATTCCGCCCCGCCCCTGCCGGAGAACGGCGCGGCCTATTCCGGCTGCACGACAAACTCCACCCGCCGGTTCTTCTGCCGGTAGGCACCGTGTCGTTGGGAACCAGCGGTTCCTTCTCTCCGTAGCCCTTCGCCGTAAGCATCGACGACAGCACGCCGAACCGGTCGACCTGCGCCTTCCTCACAGGCATCGTTTCCCTTGCCGTCCGTATGGAACGAATGGGATGACACAAAATATTTTCAATCGGATTTCCTTCCGGTTCGAATGGATTTCCCATTTTTCACCCTTTATATCCTGTCGTTCCAAGGACTGTTTTCCAAACCCAACCCATCATGATTGATTCCTCCGGAGAATTGCAAAAAGGAACGCGTCCGTTTCAGGGAACTCGCAGCCGTTTCGGGATTGAATTTCCACACCGCAGAACCTGTTTCAAAACTGTCACAACCGGCGGGTGAAAGCCCCGCAACCCGCACCGCACCGGGCTTTTTCCCTCTCAGAAATCGGTTGACAGGATCCCCTCCACTTGGTATAGTGATCTCGAAATTGAGAATCATTATCATATGTTTCCGACAAAAATCCCGGGTGCATGCGGAAGGTGGGGGCATAGATGCATCGCCTGTGCGCGAAGAATCTGCAAATCGGATACGGCGACCGCCTCATCGTGCAGGATCTGAACATCACGATTCCGGACCGTCAGATCACCACGATCATCGGACCCAACGGCTGCGGAAAGTCCACGCTCCTCAAAGCGATGACGCGCATCATCGCACCGCATTCCGGTTCCGTCCTGTTGGACGGAAAAGACATCGCGCGCCAAAGCACCAAAGAGGTCGCGCAGAAAATGGCGATTTTGCCGCAGACGCCGGAAGGGACCAGGGGGTTGACCGTCGCCGAGCTCGTCTCCTACGGCCGTTTCCCCTATCAGAAAGGGTTTGGAAGATTGACCAAGCGGGATTACGAAGTGATCGACTGGGCACTGGAAATGACCGGCACGGCCGAATTCAAACACCGCCCCGTCGATCGGCTGTCGGGGGGACAGCGCCAACGGGTGTGGATCGCGATGGCCTTGGCCCAGGAAACCGATATCATCTTTCTGGATGAACCCACCACCTATCTGGATCTCGCCCATCAGCTGGAAGTGTTGGAGCTGCTCCAGGAATTAAATCAGAAACAGGGGCGGACCATCATCATCGTGCTGCACGACCTGAATCAGGCCGCCCGCTTCGCGGACTACATCATCGCGATGAAGCAGGGGCGCATCGTCAAAGCCGGTTCTTGTGAAGAAGTGATCAACGCCGACGTGTTGCGCGAGGTTTTCCGAATCGATGCGGTGATCAGCCGAGACCCCCGCACCGGAAAACCCATCTGTCTCACCTACAACCTGATCAAAGGAGAAGCGGATCATGATGAAAAAGTTGCTCATTCCCTTTCTGCTGATTTGCTTGGTGTTCGCTAGCGCCTGCGGCGCTCCGTCGCAGGACTCGGAAAAGTCCGCGGAGGGCGGGGAAACGAGAACCTACCAGTCTGAAAAGGGAGCCGTCGAAGTGCCCGCCGAACCGAAACGGGTCGTCGCTCTCCATCCCTACGCCGGCCATGTCTTGTCCCTGGGCATCAAGCCCGTGGCCGTCGATCAGTGGACCAAGATGAATCCCCGCTGGGAGAAACAGCTGAAGGATGTTCCGGTGGTATCCGATGAAAACCTCGAAAAGATCATCGAGCTGAACCCGGACCTGATCATCGGGATCTCGAGCATGAAAAACCAAGACAAGCTGAATGAAATCGCCCCCACCGTCACCTACACCTACGGCAAACTGGACTATCTGGAGCAGTTCATCGAGATCGGGAAGCTCCTCAACAAGGAAGAGGAAGCGGTCAAATGGGTGGAAGACTTCAAGAAGCGGGCCAAGGAGACCGGTGAAAAGATCAAGGCGAAAATCGGAGAGGATGCCACCGTCTCGGTCATCGAAAGCTTCGAGAAACAAATCTATGTTTACGGGGAAAACTGGGGACGCGGCACCGAAGTCCTGTATCAGGCCATGGGGCTGAAGATGCCGGAAAAGGTAAAGGAGAAGGCGCTGAAACCGGGCTATTACGCCATCTCTCCGGAAATGCTTCCCGAGTTTGCGGGCGACTACCTGATCGTCAGCAAATTTGAAGACACGGACAACTCCTACATGGAGACCAAGACTTACAAGAACCTGCCGGCCGTGAAGAAGGGACGGGCCTTCGTGGCCGACGCCAAGGCGTTCCAGTTCAACGACCCGGACACGCTGGACTACCAGCTGGAATTCTTCAAAGAAAAATTCCTCGGACAATGATGCATCCCTCCGGATGCATCTTCCCCGTTTTTTAACCTGGCACAAGGGGAGCCTGAACCTTCATGAATCGACCTTTTCTATTCCCGATACAGATCGCGCTCTTTTTCCTGCTGTTCGCCTTCGCCTTTTTCGGCTCCATCGCCTTCGGCGCGGCGGACATCTCCCTGCGGGAGGTATGGCTGGCGCTCACGAGCTCTGAAGGCGGCGAGAAAATCAACATCCTGCGCGAGATCCGTTTCCCCCGGGAAGTGGCGGCCGCCCTGGTGGGAGCGGCCTTGGCCGTGTCGGGGGCCATCATTCAGGGCATCAGCCGCAACCCGCTGGGGGATCCGGGTCTGCTCGGACTCACCGCGGGAGCCAACGCCGCTCTGGCGACGGCCATGGCCTTTTTCTCCAGCCTCAACTTTTTCGGCATCATGATCGCCTGTTTTATCGGCGCCGGGATCGGTTCCCTCATCGTCTTCGGCATCGGAAAAATGCAGAGGGGGGGCCTTTCCCCCTTCCGCCTCGTCCTGGCGGGGGCGGCCGTATCCACCTTTTTTTATGCCGTCTCCGACGGGATTTCCCTCATCTTCAAGGTGTCGAAGAATGTGACGATGTGGACCGCAGGGGGATTGATCGGAACCACCTGGGATCATCTTCTGTGGGTTACGCCGGTGGTGCTGATCGGCATCCTGGGAGCCCTCCTCTTTTCGCGCCAGCTCACCATCCTCAGCCTCAGCGAGGAGGTGGCCATCGGTCTCGGACAGAGGATCGAGCAGATCAAGGCGATTCTCTTTCTCATCACCATCCTGCTGGCGGGCGCCGCCGTCTCCCTGGCGGGGAATCTGGTGTTCGTCGGCCTGTTGATCCCCCATATCGTGCGCGCCATTGTGGGACCAGATTACCGCTTCATCATCCCGTCCGCAGCCCTCGTCGGCGCCGCCTTCATGCTTTTGGCCGACACCCTCGCGCGGACGGTCAACGCCCCCTTCGAGACACCGATCATCGCCGTCGTCGCCGTGCTGGGGTTGCCCTTCTTTCTCATCATCGTTCGTAAAGGCGGTCGAGCGTTCTCATGATTCCGCTTTCGGTTCGTCGCAGGCAAAAATGGTTGATCATCGCGCTGTTTGCACTCATCCTCATCACCATCGTGGTCAGCCTGGGGCTCGGCTACGCTTCCCTTTCCTACGATCGCCTCATTCCCACGCTGATCGGGGAAGGCACCTTCAAGGAGGAATTCATCCTCTTTTCCCTCCGCCTTCCCCGCATCCTGATCACCCTGCTCACGGGCATGGCCCTGGCCTTGTCCGGGGCGATCCTGCAGGCCATCACCCAGAATGATCTGGCCGACCCCGGCATCATCGGCATCAACTCCGGGGCCGGCATGGCCATCGCCGTCTATTTTTTGTTCGCTCCCCTCGATGTGGGGAACTTCGCCTACCTCATCCCCTGTATCGCCTTTGTGGGGGCCATCCTGACGGCCGCGCTCATCTACGTCGCCGCCTACGACCGGCAAACCGGGCTGCAACCGATCCGCCTCGTCCTGATCGGGGTGGGCTTCTCCGCCGCCCTCTCGGGGGGCATGATCCTCCTCATGTCCTCGGCGGAGCAGCAAAAGGTGGATTTCGTCGCCAAATGGCTGGCCGGAACCGTTTGGGGAACCGATTGGCCCTTCATCCTGGCGGTCCTTCCCTGGCTGGTCCTCCTGATTCCCTTCGTCTGGTACAAGATGAACCAGATGAACCTGCTCGGCATGGATGAAGCCCTGGCCATCGGGCTGGGGGTGAGGACCCAGCGGGAACGCCTCCTGCTCCTTCTGGCCGCCGTCGCCCTGGCTGCCGCGGGCACATCGGTGACGGGAGGAATCGCCTTTGTCGGCCTGATGGCTCCCCACCTGGCCAAGGTCATGATCGGCCACCGGGCGCAACTCTACCTGCCGATCTGCATCCTGCTCGGCGGATGGCTCCTGCTTCTGGCGGACACCATCGGACGAAACGCCGTCGATCCCGACGGCGTCCCCGCCGGCGTCGTCGTCTCCCTGATCGGCGCTCCCTATTTTGTGTACCTGTTGATGAGGCAATCCCGGCTTGAGTAACTTCCCGTATATGGACCTGACCATGCGATGCGAAGAGGCGCCGCGATGCCTTTCAGGGAGACGGGGCTTCGGTCCCCTTCCCGAATCGGTAGGGATCCGTCTCCTCCAATTCCGCAGCAGCCCGTTTTTCTGCCGGGGCACCGGCTTCGAGATGCTCTTTGGAACAGGAGGACGCCTGTCACCAAAAAGCTGATCCAGTCCGTGGATGATTCCGGGGCGTCGATGGGAAAGCGAGTCCCGGCCTGGCCAAAGCGCCTGTGCTTTCCAGGGGAAAGCATGAAGAGGGGAGAGCGGACCGTCCCTTCCGCGCTGCCCGGGCTTTCGCTGAAGGAGATAGGGGTTGCTCGAGACATCCACCAGGGAGACTTGCGGCGTTTTAAAGGGAAGGAGACCTTTCCATCGCCAACCGGGTTGTTTACGCCTCCCGGCGGATGATTTGATGATAAATAAACCGCGTGGAGGGTCGATTCGTACGGCCGCATCCACGCGGTTTCGCTTTTTCACTCTTCTTCAGCTGACTGACAAACTTCCCACGCTGTTTTCCCGTTCCCAAGACTCCCTGCCATTTCATCACCTTGGCGGAATCCGCCAGCCTCCCTCAAAAGCCGGTCCGATGCTCCCGTCACCGGAAATCCTTAAACAAAAAACCCTCCTCTAAACAAGAGGAGGGAATGTCCACCGAAAATCACTTTTTGGAGGACATGTACTTGTCTAGCATCAAAGCGATCGCTCCGTCGCCGGTTACATTGGTGGCGGTTCCAAAACTGTCCTGCGCCATGTACAGAGCGATCATCAGACCGATGGCCTCCTTGTCGAAGCCGAGCATCGAACCCAGAATTCCCGTCGCCGCCATTACCGCTCCGCCCGGAACTCCCGGCGCGGCGACCATGATGACTCCGAGCATCAGGATGAAGGGCAGCATCTCCAGAAAGCCGGGGACGCTGTAGCCGCTCAGGACCGCCATCACGGCCACGGAACAGCTCGTGATCGTGATCGTGCTCCCCGAAAGATGAATGGTGGCACAAAGGGGAATGCTGAAGTTGGCGATTTCCTCCCTCACCTGGTTCGACTTTGCTTGCCTCAGCGTAACGGGAATGGTGGCCGCGCTGCTCATGGTCCCGATCGCCGTAAAGAAGGCCGGCAGCATGTTCTTGAGCAGGACAAAGGGATTTTTCCCATTGTAGAGACCCGCCGCGGTGTACAGGACCAGGAGCCACACCCAATGCAGCAACACAGCAACGATGAGAACGATTCCAAAAACCTTCAGGGTGTGGAAAACAGTCCCGGCTGCGGCCATTTCCGTGAAAATTCCCGCGATGTAGAAGGGAAGGATCGGGATAACCACCTTGGCGATGGTCAATTCGATGATGGCCGTCCCCTCATCGAAGGCCTTCATCAGGGTGTCGCTCTTGACCCTCGTCATTCCGATCCCAAACACAAAGGCGCAGATCAACGCCGTAAGGACGCCCATCAGGGGTTCGATCTCGAGCTCCAGGAAGCCCTTGATCCCTTCCCCTTCCTCCAGGACGGACCCCTTGGAAGCGACGTAGGGCATGATGAAGGAGGCCACAAAAAAGGCCAGGATCCCGGCCAGCAAAGTGGACGCATAGGCGGCGCCGACAGTGGCCCCCAACAGCTTCCCGGATTGCTTGCCCAGCTTGGAAATTCCAGATGCGATAAACAACAAAATGATGAACGGAACGATAAAGTTGATGAATCCGCCGAACAGATCCTTCACCGTGACCGCCAGTCGAACAATCCATTCGATCTGGGTCATGCCTAATAGTATGCCTGCGACGATTCCTGCAATCAACTTAAAGATCAACTTCAAGAGGAATCCCGCCTTCCTATTAAACTGCATCCTTTGTATAGTGCGTTTTGTCATACATTGTCCAACATTACACATCTTGATTCAAGTCAAATAGATAAAGTCGAAATTGTCGAATGGCGGTAATTAATGGGATTTGAACGCGCATCCGGTCTATTAACCGTATTGACCGCAAGGAATCGGCAGGTATAATCTTCGTTGACGATCTCTGGATTCATATGGAAATTTACAAAGAATGGAGGATACGTGATGAAGAAGGCGTACTCATGGATATTCATCCTTGTTCTCCTGCTGAGCGGCGGCTGTTCCCCATTCGCTTCGGGGGATAAAGAGGAGGTGAAACAGGCGGCCACCGATGTGGAGGGGATGCTCCGGGAGGGACCTGGAAAATACGGTGGAGATAAATACGATGAAGCAAAAGTGAAAGCGGAGCTGGAGCAATTCCCCGACAACCTGTCGGCGGACGAGGCGTATAACCGGCTGATTGCCCTGTTGGCGGAGGACTATAAACCGCTTGTCAAACAGCTGGATGAACTGAACCCCGAATTCCAACTGAGCAAAGCACCGGAAAAGAGAAACACAAAGGGGGACGCTCAGGCAGAGGATGAAGAAAAACCGCGCCGTCTCAACGTGGAGATTCTCCTGGATGCCAGCGGGAGCATGGCCGGCCGGGTAAGCGGCGGGGTGAAGATGGATCTGGCCAGGAAGGCGATCCGGAACTTTGTCTCCCAACTGCCGGAGGATGCCCGAGTGGCATTGCGAGTATACGGTCACAAAGGTAGCAACCAGCAAAAAGACAAAGCACTCTCTTGCAAGAGCACCGAGGTCGTTTATCCCCTGGGGGCTTATGACGAGTCGTCCTTCCAGGATTCCCTGAACCAGTTCCGTCCGACGGGCTGGACTCCCCTTGCCGCGGCGATGGAACAGGCGAAGAACGATCTAAAAGGCAACACGGGAGAGAATGTGGAGAACATCATCTACGTGGTGAGCGACGGAATTGAGACCTGCGGCGGAGATCCGGTCAAGGCGGCAAAGGAACTGCACAGGTCAAAGATTCAGGCAATCGTCAACATCATCGGTTTCGACGTGGATGACGCGGGACAGCGGGCGCTGAAAAAGGTGGCCGAAGCCGGCGGGGGAACTTATCAGACGGCCAGTTCCGGGACAGAGCTAAACCAGGCTTTTCAGAGCAATATCGATGAACTTCTTTCCGAGATACACAATGAGATCGATTGGGGACTTTGGAATACCCACAACAGGTTGGATTTCGGCCTATATAAAAAAAGCGTTATCGAAAAACTGGTGGAATTGACCATGCTATGGAACTCGGGATTCCCGGCTGCCGCATCTCGGGAAAACGACCGTTTGAAAGAGGCGATGGCGGAACTCAAGGAAATGGGCAAACTTCAGTCCGGTATCGCCGATTTGAATGGTGCTTTGGCAAAAAAGATTGATCACCGCTATCAAGCGATTAAAAAGTATTACACCGAAAGAAACGAGGAAATCTCGAAAAAGCTGGATGAGCTGGAGGAAAAAATCGATCGGGAAATCAGTGAAAAGCACCGGGAAGGAACAAAATAAGTCCGGGTCCTTCGAAAACCCCGGGACTATAACGAGAAACACCGGACACGGCATGATTCTACTAACTATAACCCGGGAGCCCAGCAAGCGGGCTCCCACTTTTTTGGCTGAAAAAGAACTGGATATTGGAATAGAACGGAATGATTGCCAACAAAGGTATTTACTTTATCTCGCTCGCAAAATCCTCCCTGGGATTTCGTGTGATCTCGAGCGCTTTTTGAAACACTTTTTCTTCCCGCTCCATATTCCCATTTATATAAACATCAATAACCTCCTTCATCATCTCCCGATCCTTCGGTTTCACCCTTTCCTCGTCGGGATGCATCCGGAGATGGTAGAACCACAACGCGATTGCCGGCAAAAACTTTTTCCTTTGAAGCAGGTACTGAATCACTTTTTTTCGATCTTCATAAGTCTTCATCTGAACGACATTTTGCATGGTAGCACATCTACTGAATTCGTAGTGATAATTACCCAATATTTTATGATCTTCTGGTGTCACAACCTGATCTTTCACATTCTGCTTTATATGTCGATCCGTTTTTTTTACCAGCTCCTTTAAGCGTAGATGATTATCAATCGTCTCTTTAGGAGCTTTAATGAAGCCTTCCAAGGCCTGTTGGATGTCCGGTGGCATCTCATGTTTCATCGTTCGCTCCACCCAGCGAAGAATCGATAAGGTTCGTCTCATGAAACCTAAATGCCGCTTTCTTGCGATACGAAATCCGAAGTCATAAAGAGCTATGCTTATGTTAATTAATTCAAAGTATATTCTTGTTGCAAATTCAACCTCTTCTAGGTTAATGGAGGGTACCGAACCGTCCTCTTTGATGGTAATATATCCGGTTATCGGTTGTCCTAAATGATAACTGGCACCGTAATAGGTATTTCCGTTTACCTCAATTCTGCAAGGGAAAATCTCATAACGCTCTCCTTGCCGTTTATACTGTTCAAGGGTTTTTGATACAACTTCGGGAGGTCTAAATCGCGCCACGATCATCACCCCTAATTTTCCAGTGTAGAGAACCCCGGGACAGCTACGACCCCGGGGGCGATATTTTAAGAAAACCAGCTTTTCACTGTATTCCATGCTTTTTTGCCTGCGTTGGCTGCTTTATTCACACCGCTTTTGACGAGCCTCACCGGAGCAGAAACCGCTCGGGCAAAAGTTTCGTTTTTGGTGAAATGTTGTCCGATGCTTCCAATGGCCCAACAAGCCAAACCCATTCCTCCGACTGCCAATGTGACGGGACCTCCTCCGATTAGAGCAGCAGCCCCTATCAGAGCTCCGCCCACTGCCGCTATACCCTTTAAAGTGTAGTCCGCTTGCGTTTCAAGGTCTTCCTCTACCGTTTTATTTTAGAGACAAAAGGGAGGAATTCACCCTCCCCTTTACTTGATCAAATTCTTTTTAATATCCTTTTTCGCTTTAATCTCCGAGACATCTGCGATCTCTATCAGGCCTGTTGAATACTCCGTATACTCTGTTCTCCTGGTGAAATCAACCTCTTTAACCCCGCTTTTCTTGATCGCGGGATCATAATAAAGCACATCAAGCTCAGCTCGTATATTGTTCTGATTCAGATACGACACCAAGCGATATACTTCCTCAATTTCCTGCTCCTGATTCTTCTCCGTCAAAGAAGTGGCCAAGGCAATTGTTATTATTTGTTGGTACTTTTGGGTCTCTTTACGAAGTTCTTGATAGCTGGGAATCGATTTAGCATATTGATCTTCTACCTCATCTTCCGCAATCACTGAAGTCTCCCAATTGATCAGGCTGTCAAACGTTTTCTCAATAATTGGCTTAAATTCTTTCTGTGCATCTCTTGAGAGGCGATTACTAAAATACGTATCTTCAAACTGTCCATCGTCCTTAAAAACCCAAAAGTCCCATCCTTTTTCGCTTTTCAGATGTCCCCTCATATCCCAGGAATCCGTCTGCCAAATGTAATGAAGATCATCCACATAAAACTCCTCGCCGTATCGTTCCTTCAGATACTGCTCCGCCTCCTGCTTCACCTGCTGCTTTTCATCTTCGGAGGGCTCTGACAGATTCTCCATTTCCTCCAGCAGCTTGTCCACAACACTTTTCTCCGGAGTCAACAGAGAACATCCGCTACTTAAAAGCAGACATATAATCAAGGTCCATGCAAATACTGTTCTCATATTCATCCCCCTATATAGAAAGGATCCATTCAGCAACCCTCCCAGTAAAAACAGTGGGATGGTTTTCAACAACCATCCCACCCCCTACAATGAAACCTCTATTCCTTTATTTGTTTACGAACCTGAAATGGTTTTCCAAATCTCTTTCCCTCTTTACCTGCGAAACATCATCAATCTCTATCTTGGCAGTCAAAAAGCCCTCATATTGTACCCGCCTTGTAAAATCAACTTTTTTAATCCCTTTTTCCTTGATAGAAGGATCATAGTAGAATATCTCTATTTCTGCTCTTATGTTGTTTTGATTCAAATACGACACCAAACGATATACTTTCTCAAATTCCTGTTCCTGATTTTTCTCTGTCAAAGAAGTGGCCAAGGCAATCCTTATTATTTGTCGATACTCCCGAGTTTCTTTACGAAGCTCCTGATAGCTGGGAATAGACTTGGCGTATTTGTTTTCTACTTCATCTTCAGCAACAACAGAAGTCTGCCAATTGATGAGACTATCAAGCGCTTCCTCAATAATTGGTTTAAATTCTTCTTCTGCATCCCTGGAAATGCGGTGGGTAAAATAGGCATCCTTAAATTGGCCCCTTTCCTTTGATACCCAGAAATCCCATCCTTCTTCGTTTTTCAAATGCCCCCTCATATCCCATGTATCTGTTTGCCAAATGTAATGGAGATTATCCACATAAAACTCCTCGCCGTATCGTTCCTTCAGATACTGCTCCGCCTCCTGCTTCACCTTCTGCTTTTCTTCTTCGGAGGGCTCTGATAGATTCTCCATTGCCTCAAGTATCTTGTCCACAACACTTTTCTCCGGAGTCAACAGAGAACATCCGGCACTTAAAAGCAGACATACAAAAAATATCCATGAAATTACTGCTCTCATAAATATCCCCTTATATAAATAGGGTACTTTTTTTAAAAGATCGATCCATTGCACTCAATGCAGTTCGAAAACGATTACACACCAAAAGGGGAGAAATTCATCCACCTTTACTTTATTAAATATCTTTGGATATCCTTTATTGTTTTTATCTTTGATACGTCTTTGATCTCAAGTGTAGCAGTCGAATAATCCTGATAATCCCCTAGTTTAGTAAAGTCTACCTCTCGAATCCCTTTCTCTTTGAGGGTAGGATCATAGTAGAATACAAGAAGTAGAGCTCGTATATTGTTCTGATTCAGATACGACACCAAGCGATATACTTTCTCAATTTCCTTCTCCTGTTTCTTCTCCGTCAAAGAAGTGGCCAAGGCAATTTTTATTATTTGTCGGTACTTTTGGGTCTCTTTACGAAGTTCTTGATAACTGGGAATCGATTTGGCATATTGACCTTCTACCTCATCTTCCGCAATCACTGAAGTCTCCCAATTGATCAGACTGTCAAACGTTTTCTCAATAATTGGCTTAAATTCTTTCTGTGCATCTCTTGAGAGGCGATTACTAAAATACGTATCTTCAAACTGACCATCGTCATTAAAAACCCAAAAGTCCCATCCATTCTTGTCATGTACCCTCATGGACCACCTATCCGTCTGCCAAGCGTAATGGAGATCATCCACATAAAACTCCTCGCCATATCGCTCCTTCAGATACTGCTCCGCTTCCTGCTTCACCTTTTGCTTTTCCTCTTCGGAGGGCTCTGATAGATTCTCCATTGCCTCAAGTATCTTGTCCACAACACTTTTCTCCGGAGTCAACAGAGAACATCCGGCACTTAAAAGCAGACATATAATCGAGATCCATGCAAATGCCGTTCTCCTTCTCATCCCCTTGACACCTTCAAATAGGGGAGGATTCCCTCCCCTTTTTATTTACTTAAGATACTTACCGATATCCTTTGCTGTTTTTACCTTGGAAACATCATTGATTTCCAGAAGGCCTGTCAAATACTCTTGATAATACCCTGATCTAGTAAAATCAACTTTTTTAATCCCTTTTTCCTTGATGGAAGGATCATAGTAGAATATCTCCATGTCTGCTCTAATGTTGTTTTGATTCAAATACGACACCAAACGGTATACTTCCTCAAATTCCTGTTCCTGATTTTTCTCTGTCAAAGAGGTGGCCAAGGCAATGGTAATTGTTTGTTTGTAACGCTTTGTCTTTTCACGAAGCTCTTGGTAGCTGGGAATGGATTTTGCATATTGATCCTCGATCTCTTCAGGTATACCCACCGAGGTATCCCAGTTGATAAGAGAGTCAAAGGCCTCCTCGATTTGAGGTTTGATCTCTTCCTCTGCATCCCTGGAAATGCGGTGGGTAAAATAGGCATCTTTGAATTGTCCATTGTACTTTGATACCCAAAAATCCCAACCTTTTTCGTTTGTTAAATGTCCTCTCATACTCCATCTATTAGTCTGCCAAATGTAATGGAGATCATCCACATAAAACTCCTCGCCATATCGCTCCTTCAGATACTGCTCCGCCTCCTGCTTTACCTTTTGCTTTTCCTCTTCGGAGGGCTCTGACATATTCTCCATTTCCTCAAGTATCTTGTCCACAACACTTTTCTCCGGAGTCAACAGAGAACATCCGCCACTTAAAAGCAAACATACAATCAAGGTCCATGCAAATGCCGTTCTCCTTCTCATCCCCCTATCATAGAAAAGATCCATTCAGCAACCCTCCCAGTAAAAACAGTGGGATGGTTTTCAACAACCATCCCCCACCCCCTACAATTGAACCTCTATTACTTTATTTGTTTACGAACCTGAAATGGTTTTCCAAATCTCTTTCCCTCTTTACCTGCGAAACATCATCAATCTCTATCTTGGCAGTCAAAAAGCCCTCATATTGCACCTGCCTTGTAAAATCAACTTTTTTAATCCCTTTTTCCTTGATGGAAGGATCATAGTAGAATATCTCTATTTCTGCTCTTATGTTGTTTTGATTCAAATACGACACCAAGCGGTATACTTCCTCAAATTCCTGTTCCTGATTCTTTTCTGTCAAAGAAGTGGCCAAGGCAATGGTAATTGTTTGATAGTATCTCTTAGTCTGTTCACGAAGCTCTTGGTAGCTGGGAATGGATTTTGCATATTGATCCTCGATCTCTTCAGGCACACCCACCGAGGTATCCCAGTTGATAAGAGAGTCAAAGGCTTCCTCGATTTGAGGCTTGATCTCTTCCTCTGCATCCCTGGAAATGCGATGGATAAAGTAGGCATCCTTAAATTGGCCCCTTGCCTTTGATACCCAGAAATCCCATCCTTCTTCGTTTTTCAAATGCCCCCTCATATCCCATGTATCTGTTTGCCAAATGTAATGGAGATTATCCACATAAAACTCCTCGCCGTATCGCTCCTTCAGATACTGCTCCGCTTCCTTCTTCACCTGCTGCTTTTCTTCTTCGGAGGGCTCTGACAGATTCTCCATTTCCTCAAGTATCTTGTCCACAACACTTCTTTCCGGGGGAAACAGAGAACATCCGGCACTTAAAAGCAGACATATAATCGAGATCCATGCAAATGCCGTTCTCCTTCTCATCCCCTTGACACCTTCAAATAGGGGAGGATCCCCTCCCCTTTTTATTTACTTAAGATACTTACCGATATCCTTTGCTGTTTTTACCTTGGAAACATCATTGATTTCCAGAAGGCCTGTCAAATACTCTTGATACTCCCCAGAATTGGTGAAATCTATTTTTTGGATACCTTTATCCTTGATAGCTGGATCATAGTATAATACATCAACTGCCGCTCGAACATTGTTCTGATTTAGATACGACACCAAGCGGTATACTTTCTCAAATTCCTGGTCCTGATTTTTTTCTGTCAAAGAAGTGGCCAAGGCAATTCTTATTATTTGTCGGTACTTTTGGGTCTCTTTACGAAGCTCCTGATAGCTGGGAATCGATTTGGCATATTGATCTTCTACCTCATCTTCCGCAACCACTGAAGTCTGCCAATTGATGAGACTATCAAGTGCTTCAGCAATAATTGGTTTAAATTCTTCCTCTGCATCCCTGGAAATGCGGTGAGTAAAATAGGCATCCTTAAATTGGCCCCTTGCCTTTGATACCCAGAAGTCCCATCCTTCTTCGTTTTTCAGATGTCCCCTCATGCTCCATCGATCTGTTGGCCAAATGTATTTGAGATTATCCACATAAAACTCCTCGCCATATCGCTCCTTCAGATACTGCTCCGCTTCCTTCTTCACCTGCTGCTTTTCTTCTTCGGAGGGCTCTGACATATTCTCCATTTCCTCAAGTATCTTGTCCACAACACTTTTCTCCGGAGTCAACAGAGAACATCCGCCACTTAAAAGACATACAATCAAGGTCCATGCAAATGCTGTTCTCCTTCTCATCCCCTTGACACCTTCAAATAGGGGAGGATTCCCTCCCCTTTTTATTTACTTAAGATACTTACCGATATCCTTTGCTGTTTTTACCTTGGAAACATCATTGATTTCCAGAAGGCCTGTCAAATACTCTTGATAATACCCTGATCTAGTAAAATCAACTTTTTTAATCCCTTTTTCCTTGATGGAAGGATCATAGTAGAATATCACCATATCTGCTCTAATGTTGTTTTGATTCAAATACGACACCAAACGGTATACTTCCTCAAATTCCTGTTCCTGATTTTTCTCTGTCAAAGAGGTGGCCAAGGCAATGGTAATTGTTTGTTTGTATCGCTTTGTCTTTTCACGAAGCTCTTGGTAGCTGGGAATGGATTTTGCATATTGATCTTTTATCTCATCAGCTACCCCCACCGAGGTATCCCAGTTGATAAGAGAGTCAAAGGCTTCCTCGATTTGAGGTTTGATCTCTTCCTCTGCATCCCTGGAAATGCGGTGGGTAAAATAGGCATCCTTAAATTGGCCCCTTGCCTTTGATACCCAGAAGTCCCATCCTTCTTCGTTTTTCAGATGTCCCCTCATGCTCCATCGATCTGTTTGCCAAATGTAATGGAGATTATCCACATAAAACTCCTCGCCGTATCGCTCCTTCAGATACTGCTCCGCTTCCTTCTTCACCTGCTGCTTTTCTTCTTCGGAGGGTTCTCCCAGATTTTGAAGCTCTTCAAATGGATTAGGTCTGTATTGTATCATCCATTCATCGAATATCCCGGTTATCAAAATAGATAATATTGAAATCACGACTACTTCCAACACGAACTTTCTTCCTTTTGGAGCTTCCAGTTTTCCTCTCTGTACTTTAAATCCAAAAATAGCTGCATCAACCAGCGCAACAGCATACAGCAGATAAACCGGAATTTCAGATACCGTATGGTTTAAAACGATTCCTACAAAGTCAAGACCAATAAACACAATTCCTTTCCAGCGATGCCCATTAACCAATTGTCCCAGACCTGGCAACAACAATGTTAGGAAAATCGCCAAAAACAGGCGCAAGACCATCACCCTTTCAACATCAAGGACTATCTTGCTATGTTTCCATCTCTTCCAAAATGTTCATCAAAGGAAACAGTGCCATGTTGATAACGTACTTCGTCAATTCCACCTCTACCAAGCAAAGTTGTGAACTTTTGTATTACATTTTGTTCTCTATCTTTTAGTGGACGCAGATAATCATTTCTCTCTCCCGGGGTGCTGTTCTTTCCGGTTAATACAACTTTACCGAAATGAACTCCGAAGTTTCCTACAGGATCTTCCTTATTTACATAATTGATTACCCTCTCATCATAGGCTCCCAGTGCGTTAATCGGATCTACAATAATATCCATATTTGGATTTGTCAACGTCTTAAAAGCCTTCCAAAAACCAAACGTACCACTCGCACCACTCACAGGATGCGGTTTTAGACCAGGTGCGTTAAATGTAACAGCAGGAAGTCCATACTTCATAGCCCCCCGTTGCCCATGAAATCCACCCTGTGAATGACCAGTCAAAATAATGCGCGAACCTTTTACACGATCGTTATTCATCACTCTTTCAATAAATTGATCAGCGCTATCAATTTGAGGACCTTTAAATTGTAACCAAATAGAGAGATTTTGCCCCCACCAATCAACGCCATTATACTCAAAATCTGATCCCCTGAAAGCAATAACTACCTCATTGGTGACCTTGTTTTTAACAGCTATGGCCTGAAAACCATTAGCTTTATCTTCACGATCAATTATTATGCCATTGGAATCTCCGTTTTTATCTACACCAAAAATATTACTCAGATCTTCATCACTTATTTTATGGATTTTCTCATAGGCTAGATCAGTTAATTGTTTCAACTGGTAATCTGTCACTTGATAATCATCCAATTTCGGAGTGCCGCGATCAAACACTTGGGAGGGATTACTGAGTGCCCAAGCAGTGAACTTTATTCTGTTCCACGCAGCGATTGCTTTCCCTTTCGTCCAATTCCACGCGCTGATGACTTTCCCCTTTGTCCAGTTCCAGGCGGCATATGCCTTGTTCAATGTCCAATTCCACGCGGCGACTATCTGATTGGCAACCCATTTCCCCAGAACGATTGCCTGATCGACCACCCATCCCCATACTGCTCTGAAGATATTATCACCGTATTGTTGAAGAAACCACCATATCAGACCACCGTGAGTAAGAGAAATAGGTCTCTTTTCTTCCTTTGATGCCTTTTCTAATTCTTCAAGGATTCTCTCCAACAGCCCTTTATTCTCTTCTTCTTCACTAGAAGCTATTTCAAAATTCGGTTTACACACCAAATAATGAATGCGATCAGGCAAAAAGCTCTATATATATGCAAATATCGGTCATACCGAACT
>NZ_PVNE01000026.1 GCF_003001905.1 Planifilum fimeticola | reverse complement strand
CCGACTTGCATGTATTAGGCACGCCGCCAGCGTTCGTCCTGAGCCAGGATCAAACTCTCCTAAAAAAGTTTGATAGAGCTCAAAAGAATCACGGGCCCTTCTTTCGCTCTTCAGTTTTCAAGGAACGCTTTCTTCCTCGTTTCCGCCGCCTCTCTCGCGGCGGTTTATATTTTATCACACCGTCCCGCGGAAGTCAACAACTTTTTTCTGGAACGCGGCGTCGGATTTCATTTCGCCCGCCCTCTCATCGAGGAGCGACAATGCCTAGTATATTGGGGTTTTGTCCAAATGTCAACCCTGAAATAAATGGAAATCTCCGCGACAAAAAGTCTATCAATATTCCACCCCGTTGATCGAGAAAGTGGTGGTCACCTCGGCGTTCAAGGAGCGGAGGACCGAACAGTACTTGTCGCGGGAGAGCTCCACCGCCCGCCGCACCTTGTCCGGCGGCAGATCCCCCTCCAGCCGGTAATGGACGTGAACCCGGGTGAACCGGCGTGGATGATCCTCTGCCCGTTCCCCGGATACCTCCATCGAGAAGGCGTCGACGCGCAGGCGCATCTTCTCCAGAATCATCACGATGTCGATCCCGGAACAGGCCCCGGCGGCAGCGAGCAGCGTCTCCATCGGACTGGGTCCGCGGTTCTCTCCCCCCGCCTGCGGTGACGCGTCCATCACCACCCTGTGCCCGGAGGAAGTCTCCGCCTGAAAGGCGATATTTCCCTTCCAAATCACATCCACTTTCATCATCCGATCGCTCCTCCCCGGGTTCCTAACGCGATGATCAAACCGGCCTCGATCGCCGCCGCCAGAACGAGCAAAATCATGACCACGGCCACCGCCGCCGGCACCCTGTCGAACAGCCTTCGCCATTCCATCGATCCGGCCGACCGCTTACCGGGGACGAACCAGCTGAAGAGCCAGCGAACAAAAGTGATCCCCAAGCGCATGCCGTAGGCCGCGGCGATGATGATGGCGGGCAGCTCCAGGATGCCGTGGGGCAGCACCTTGGTGACGAAGAGGACCAGCGGATGAACCCCCGCCTCCGCCGCCGACTGATGCAGAATCACTCCCAACATCATCCCGTTGGCCAACAACATCAAGGCCGGGTATATCCCCAAAAAGATGCCCAAACCGATGGTCGTGGCGGCCGCCCTCGCATTATTAAAAAAGATGAGGCCAAAGGTGGATAAGAAATCCGGATTCTCCTGGATTCGCCTGACCATCTGTTCCAGGGCTTCATACATGCCCGATTGGCGAAGGGCTGAATCGATCGTCTCCGCGTTGACATACCCGATCAGCATGCCGGCGAAGAGAATCAGTGCCGCACCTCCGATCAATTTTCGCTCATCATATAAGGCTCGGGCTATTCGTCCCACCGGTTCCTCCCCTTTCTCTGCAACGATGGAATAACCCCCCTCCGGCGGCATACACATAGTATGGGACAGGGTACAACCCCCCATACCGCAGAGGCGTCGGAGGTGGAGGGATTGAACTATTTCTGGGTTTTGTCCGGCAAAAGGATCAAGCAGATCGCCGTTTTGGTCGTCGCGTTGTTTTTTGCGGCAGGCATCTTCTATGCCGAGAAGAAAAACATCCAAGTCTTTCTCCCCGTAGAAACGGGTCCCGAAGCGATCTACAGCGTGAACACCGACAAAAAACAAGTGGCGCTCACCTTTGACATCAGCTGGGGGGAGGAGCGAGCCGGCCCCATCCTCGATGTGCTGGAACAGAAGGGGTTGAAGAAGGCCACCTTCTTCCTGTCCTCCCCTTGGGCGGAAAGCCACCCGGACATCGTCAAGCGGATCGTCGACATGAATTATGAAATCGGCAGCCACGGCCACCGGCACGACAATTACAGCACCTACAGCGAACAGAAAATCCGCGAGCAGATCTCCAAGGCGGATCACATCCTGACCAAGCTGACGGGGAAAAAGCCCAATTTGATCCGTTTCCCCAACGGGGACTTCGACAAACGGGTGCTGCGCATCGCCGACAGTCTGGGCTACACCACCATCCAGTGGGACACCGATTCCCTCGATTGGATGAATCCCGGCAAGGACAAAATCGTTCAGCGCGTGGTCAGCAAGGCCCACCCCGGAGACATCATCCTGATGCATGCCAGCGATTCCTGCCGTCAGACCCACGAAGCGCTGCCGGAAATCATCGACAAGCTCCGGGACAAGGGCTACGAGTTCGTGACGGTTTCCGAATTGATCGCCGGGGCCAAAGTGAAAACAAATCCGGTCGAATGACCGAAACAGGAAATCATCAGGCGCCGAACCCTGACGTTGTCATCAGCGGATTCGGCTGTTTTTATTTTTTGGAACCCGCCGCCGCCGGCGCGCCCACGCTCTTTTTCTTCCGGCTTTTGTCCCCCTCGGCCTTCGGGGGAGCCACCAGGCGGTGGATCCACAGGATCTGCCACGCATTGCAGACCAGGAGCGTCAACACCGTATAAAGCATCATCATCAGGGAGTCCTGCTTGAGGGCGGTGCCGGATTCGATCAGCGTCGCCACCACCATAAAGAAGAGGGCGGGAACGAAACCCCGTCGGTTCGTCAGCTTCGTCTTCCAGAACGCCACCAACAGCCCGACGACCAGGGTGATGGATCCGACAAGGGCTTCGGGAACCAGGATTCTCCCTGCGGTATCCGCCATATATCCGAAAACGATCACCTCACCCAGCACCAGGAGGAGAAGCAGAACCTGGACGGTGTGAAACCAGAAATCCTTGCGGAAAAATCCGGATGCCACCCAATTGAAGATCAGGTAGGCAAAAAAGCCCATCTGCGCCACCGCGCCGAACAGCAGACCCGCGAGCAGCCGCTGCGACAGGCTGAGTCCCATCTCCCCCATGAAGAGTTCCAACAGGAAGCCGATCAAAAGGGCCGCGACGCCCCCCAGGGCCAGGGTGGTGAAAAACAAAAAAAGCCAATTTCGTATCGTCATCTTCGGTCTCTCCCCATCGTATTTCCGTCCCTTTGATTGTATCAAACCCCCTGTCGGGAAGCCAGCGCGTGCGGCATAAACCGTCCCCCTCCTCCCCATATTAAGGGTAAAGCTTGCATCCGAAACATGCTCAACAGCAAATCTCATGCTCAGTTCATAAAGAAACGGGGGCTTCCCATGCGCAACATCCTTCTCTCCGCTATGATCCTTATTCTTGCCACCGCGTGCAGCAATCCGGCCCAACGCCCCGAAAGCCAGGGGCCGGATTACCAGCAGATAAAGGAAATGGTCGTCGACGTCCTGCAGACCAACGAAGGGAAAAAGGCGATCCGGGAAATGATGAAGGACCCGGAATTCAAGCGGGAAGTGGTCATCGCCGACAGGGATGTGGAAAAGGCCGTCGCCAAGACCATGCAGGATCCGAAGACGAAAAAGCAACTGGAAGACATCCTCAAAAAACGGGAAGTGGCCAAAAACTTGGCCGAAGTGACCCGCAAGGAACAGGAAAAGCTGATGAAGCAGCTGATGAAGGATCCCGAGTACCAAAAACTGCTGATGGATGTCCTGCGGGACCCGGAATTTGAGGAAAACCTTCTCCACCTGATGAAAAGCCGTCAATACCGCAAAGAGATGACCAAGGTGATGGAAGAGGCCCTGGAAACCCCGTCCTTCCAGAAGAAATTTGAGAAGCTCCTGGAAGAGGCGGTGAAGAAAGCGGAACAGAAAAAGAAAAAGGACGGCGGGTCTCAGGAGGGCGGTGGCCAAGAACAGCAACAGGGAGGAACCAACAGTGCGTGAGAAAAATGTGAAGGACTCCGATCCGGGAGTCCTTTTTTACGCACACAAACCGAAGAGGGTTGAAAAGAATCCCCCCATTTGATTGTCCGCCGACCGCACGTCGCGGGCGGCCGACTCCATCGCCCCCACGCCCCTCCAATCGCGCGGTCGAGTCCGGCCGGGTAAGCGGCAAGAGGAGTTAGCTTCCGTATGGGCCGATCGGAGCGAAATCCTATTTCCGGGACCGGGGGCAAAAGGGGATGGTCTTTCCTTGTTTTTCATCGAGGGCGCTGGCGTGCCCGCGAACTTTCCCGACCGAAGCGATTGCGTGTACAATGGAGAGGAAGAGGGAGTGTGGCAGCCGCATGGAGTTGACGGAAAAATCCCGAATCCAGACCATCCTGGACAACGCCTGGCAAATGATCCGCGAAACGGATATCCGCTGGCTGCCCGTCGATCCCTTCCTCCTCGCCGAACGGCTGGGAGTCCGGATCATTCCCGCCCGCCGGATCGCCAAAAGCGAACATTTCGATCCCCGATCGGTGGATAGGGAGCGCGGCGCTGTCCTTCTCGTCCACCGGGAAAAGAAGAGGTTCACCATCGTCTTGGATGATGGGCCGCATCCCGAGGAGCTGCTCCGGTGGACCGTCCTGCGCGAACTGGGGCATATCCGGCTCGGACACGCGGACGCTCCGGAGGAGGGCGGAAACCTCCGGAAACGATCCCCCATCCACGTCCGGGAAGCGGAACGGTTCGCGGCGGAGGTGCTCGCCCCCCTGCCTCTTTTGCGGGCGGCCGACACGACCCGGCGGGAAGCGATCCGCTTTATGTGCGAAATTCCCGATCCGGTGGCGGAGGAGCGGGAGCAAGCCCTGAAAGGGTACGATGAAACCTGCCGGGCGGCGGAGGAATGGATGAGGCGGCAGTTCGCGGAATATCTGAAGCCGGTGGCCCACTGTGCCAGTCCCGACGGGCATTACGGCCTGCTGGGAACGATAAAACGGAATCCGGAGGGAAGACCGATGAATCAAAAGCACGCCTACGTGGAGACGGACGAGAAGGGCCGGTTCCTGTTTTGCCCCCGTTGCGGAAACCGAAATTTCTCCGAGGATGCAAAGTATTGCAAAATGTGCGGTATCTACCTGTTTAACGAATGCACCAACCAGTCCCGGTTTGACGAGCAGATCGGCTCCGACGGCTGGTGCGGCCGCATCAATCCGGGGGATGCCCGGTATTGCGAGCACTGCGGGGCGGAAACGATCCTCACCCAGCTCGGACTGCTCAAACCCTGGCAGGAAGTGATGATTCCCAAGAAGGAAGTGGCCACCTCCCGGGTTCCCGATCCGATGGAGGAAAACGACGGAAAGCCGATCGAAATCTCCAAGGACGAGATTCCCTTCTGATTTTCTCCTCAGAGAAGAAAAGCCGGCGGGCATGTGCCTCGCCGGCTCCTTTGCGCCTGGATCCTCAGTTCCCGACCTCCACGGAGGTCTTTTGAATGACCCTGCGGGCCAAGTCGGCATAGATGCGCCCCGTCTCCGTATCGGCGGCATATACCGAGGGAGAGAAATCCGGATCGTCCATGTCGTTGTCCGGAGCGCCCAAGGGAATTTGGGCGAGCAGCTCCGTTCCGAGCTCCTTGGCCAGCTTTTCGCCTCCGCCGCGGCCGAAGACGTAGTCCCGGTTTCCGCAGGCGGAGCAGGCATACCAGGACATGTTTTCCACCACGCCCAGGATCTCGTGCTTGGTGTGAAGGGCCATATTTCCCGCCCGGGCGGCGACGAACGCGGCCGTGGCATGGGGGGTGGTGACGATGATCTCCTTGCTCTGGGGGATGAGCTGGTGAACATCCAGGGCCACGTCACCGGTTCCCGGCGGCAGGTCGAGTAGCATGTAGTCGAGCTCGTCCCAGTGAACTTCGGTGAAGAAGTTGCGCAGCATCTTGCCCAGCATCGGACCGCGCCAGATCACGGGGGCGTTGTCCCGGACGAAGAAGGCCATCGAAATCACCTTCACCCCGAACCGCTCGACGGGAAGGATCGTCTTGTCGATCACGACGGGGCCCTGTTCGATTCCCATCATGTCGGGAACGCTGAAACCGTAGATATCCGCGTCGATGATCCCCACTTTTTTTCCTTCCCGGGCCAGAGCGACCGCCAGGTTGACGGTGACGGTGGACTTGCCGACCCCGCCCTTGCCGCTGGCCACGGCGATAAATTGGGTTTTGGAGTCCTCGGCCAACAGCGGCGAGAGAGGAGCTCCGGGTCTGGGCGCCGGACCTGCGCCGGCGCGTTGCTTCCGCAGCTTGGCCGACAGTGCGGCGCGCTCCTCATCCGTCATCGAGCCGAAGCGGATATTCACTTCCTCCGCGCCGAGAGCGCGGATCGCCTTCTCCACATCCTCCTGAATCTTCACCTTGAGCGGACAACCCTGTATGGTCAAAATCACGTCCAAAGACACCCGGGAGCCGTCGATCCGGATGTTGCGAATCATGCCGAGCTCCACCAGGCTCATGTTCAGCTCCGGATCCTTCACTCCTCTGAGGGCATCCAAAATCTTTTCCTGTGTGAGCATTGGGAACACCTCAGTGTGATCATCATTTCAGTGCTTCCCTGTTATTATATCATATCCCCCAACGTTCATTTCCGGAGGAAGTTTTTCTTCGGTGTAATATCGCAAAATCCCGTAATAAATCGCCGCGGCCAGTTTCTTCTGGTACTTCTCGTCACCCAGCCGGGCCGCTTCCTCCGGATTGGACAAAAACCCCACCTCCACCATCGCCGCAGGCACCGGGGATGCATTCAGGATAAAAATGTCCCCGTTTTGTTTGGGAAGCCGGTTGGTGTTTCCCAGGTTGCGAATCAGCTCCGCCTGTATGAATGAGGCCAATTTTTTGTTTTCTTCGCTTTCGGGGTGGTAAAAGGTTTGCGCCCCCTTCCAGCGGGGAGAGGGAATCGCGTTGAGGTGGATGCTGACCAGGGCATCGGCGCCGCTTTCCTTGACGATTCGCACCCGTTGCATCAGGTCCTGGGTCTTGCGCCGGCTCAGGCCCCGGGTGCCGCTGTCCGCCAGATCGGTATCCCTCTCCCGGGTCATGACCACCAGCGCACCCGCCTCCTGAAGGTAATCCCGGAGGTGCAGGGCGATTCTCAGGGCCACCTCCTTTTCCACCACCCCGGTCTTGCTGACGGCCCCTCCGTCCACGCCCCCGTGACCGGGGTCGAGAACGATCACCCGGCCGGCCAAGGGCATGTTCCAGGCGGTCCGGCTCCACTCCCGGGGAATGGACCACAGGAGCAAAGCCACGAGCGCGGCAACGACCGCTCCCGCCCACAACAGCCTCCGTCGATGTTCCTTGACCGTATCCCATAACCCGATCATTTTTCATCGCCGCCCCCGTCTACATGGTTCTGCTCCATGTATATGGGACGAGTCGCCCCTTTATGTGGGAAAACCCCCGACGGAACGGCGGTCAAATCCTCCGCTGCTTCCGGAGCAGGAGGCCGTACTCCGCGCCGCGGGTCAACCAACGGGGCATCAGATCCTCCATCACGACGATCACCGATTGGCTGAGCCATTCGTCCAGAATCTGAAACAGTTGAAAGTCATGGGCCGTCTGGCTGATCAAGCGATCCCCCTCGGCCCGGAAATCCTTCTCCACTCTCTCCTTCCACAGGGATTTCTCCGTTCCGTCCCGCGCTTCCCGATAGATTTTCCGACTCGCCTGAATCCCCAGCAGAAAGGACTCGTAAGCGAGTCGGTACACGCTTTCCTCAACCATCCACCGCTTGTTCACGGGCAGATGGGAGGTGACGGGATTCAGGATGACCCGGACATACTCGATCAGTTCGCTCCAGGGAAATCCGGCGAGGGCCTGCTGCCGCAGCCGTTCCGTATGCTCCGCCCTTCTCGATTCCAAGGAGATGATCTTCGCCACTTGGCACCGCCCCGCTTCTTCCCTTTTGCTCCATAGTCTTGCCGGGACGGTGAGGGCATCATACCCCGAGACTGCGGGGACAGACCCTTCGCAAAGCCATGTTGAAACGCTCCGGTTTGAGATATATTGAAATATGGGAGGTTGTTATCACCCGAAAGGAGGATTCTCCGTGCTCATCACCACCACCAACACCCTTCAGGGGAAGGAAATCGTGGAATACCTCGGGGTTGCCAGCGGTCAGGCGATCATGGGGGCCAATGTGGTCCGCGATTTTCTGGCGGGGATCACCGATGTCATCGGCGGCCGAAGCGGCGCCTACGAAAGCAAGTTGAACGATGCGAAGGAGATCGCCCTCCGGGAAATGGCTCAGGAGGCGCGAGCCATGGGCGGCAATGCGGTGATCGGCGTGGATCTGGACTTTGAGACCATCCGGGACGGCATGATCATGTGCATTGCCACGGGGACCGCCGTCCGGGTAAAATGAGTCGGAAAAAATGAAGGCAGGCTGTGGACGGTATAAGGAGTCGCGATTGTTCGCCCCGACTCGATGCAGCAGGGGTCGCCGAAAAACACCGCACCTCCCGATTTACAGGATTTGATCGGACTCCAAGTCGCAATGGGGATTCTTTTCCCGCGCGCATCCGGAAAACTTCGTGTCAATGACCCTCACGCCGGAGGGAGTGCCGTAACCATTCGCGCTCCCCACCCGCAGGGGCCGCGGCACAAAAACCCCGTTGAAAGACAAAAATCCCCGCAAAGCTCGCGGGGATTTTTGTGGTCCAAATTACCGTTTGGAGAACTGGGGCGCGCGACGGGCCTTTTTGAGACCGTACTTTTTCCGCTCTTTCATCCGCGGGTCGCGGGTCAAGAAACCGGCCCGCTTCAGCGTCGGACGCAGATCCGGATCCACCTTCAACAGCGCCCGGGCGATTCCGTGGCGGATGGCTCCCGCCTGACCGGTGAAGCCGCCTCCGTGCACATTCACCAACACATCGTAGCGGTTCACCGTATCCGTCAACACCAACGGCTGGCGCACGATCGCTTTCAGGGTTTCCATGCCGAAGTATTCGTCCAGGTCACGACCGTTGACGATGATCCGGCCATCCCCGGGAACCAGCCGCACGCGGGCGACCGATTCCTTGCGCCGACCCGTTCCGTAATACTGGACTTGGGCCACGATCCGATTCCCTCCTTATCCCGATTATTTCAATCCGCGCAGTTCCCACACCTCAGGCTGTTGCGCCTGATGGGGGTGTTCCGGGCCGGCATACACCTTCAGCTTCCGCAGCTGACGGCGTCCCAGGCTCGTCTTGGGGAGCATCCCCTTCACCGCCAACTCGATCATCCGCTCCGGCCGCGTATTGCGCATGTCGGCTGCGTTGGTCATCTTCAAACCGCCCGGCCAACCGGAATGGCGATAGTAAATCTTGTTGGAAAGCTTCTTCCCGGTCAGCTGCACGTCTTTGGCGTTGATGACGATGACGAAATCTCCCGTGTCCACGTGGGGGGTGAACTGGGGCTTATGTTTACCGCGCAGGAGCGCCGCCACTTCGGAGGCCAACCGACCGAGGGTTTTTCCCTTGGCGTCGACCACATACCATTTGCGCTCCACTTCGCCGGGTTTGGCCATGTAAGTGGTCCGCATCGTTTTCCCTCCCTTTCCTCGCGGGGCCATTTCACAGGAACAACCTGTATCTTCGAAACACCGATTTTTTTCGCGCCGAAATGTTTCCACCGGGGCTATCGTGGAAAAATACCAAAATCCATCTTATCCGATCAAAGGGGCGATGTCAAGAAGATCAAGCATTTTCGCTCCGTCGCCGACGTCGACTCACCTTTCCTTCCAAGGAGCATAGCCCACCTCAACCATCGTCAGTCCCTCGGGAGGAAGCGTTTTGCCCGCGACGGCGCGGTCTCTGGCCCGGATCATGTCGGGGATCGCCTCCGGGAGGCGCTTTCCTCTGCCCACCTCCAGCAGGGTGCCGGCGATGATCCGAACCATGTTGTACAGAAAGCCGTTGCCGATGACCTCCACCGAGAAGAGAGGGCCGTCCCTCTCCACCCGGCACCGGTGAATCGTGCGGACGCGGTTTTCCACCGGCGACCGCGCCGAGGAGAAGGAGGTGAAGTCGTGGGTCCCCTCCAGGTGGGCGGCCGCCCGCCGCATCGCTTCTACGTCCAGGGAAAGGGGGAAATGGAGGCGGAAGCGCCGGGTAAAGACATCGGGAACCGGCCGGGTGTCGATCAGATAGCGGTAGGTTTTCCAGCAGGCATCCTTCCGTGCGTGAAAATGGGGCGGCGCCTCCTCGACGGAGCGGACGACCACATCCCGGGGCAGCACTCGATTTAATACGAGCGCCCAACGGTCCGGAGGCATCGGATGGGACGCGTCAAAATGGCACACCTGTCCCCGGGCGTGCACGCCCGCGTCGGTCCGCCCCGCTCCGACCACCTGGACCGGACGCCCGCAGATCCGGGAGATCGCCTCTTCCAGCACGCCCTGCACCGTCCGGCGGTCCGGCTGGCGCTGGAAACCGAAAAAGTCGGTCCCGTCGTAGGCGACGATCATTTTCAGCCTCGGCACTTTCCGCACCTCCCTGAACGGCGGGAAGGAAGGAGCTTCCCTCCCGCGCACCTTGTACACGGAAAACCGCGTTCCGCCGGTCCGGCCGGTAAAGCGGAAAGATCGAGCCATCCGCCCCTACAGCAGCCAGACCGCCGCAACCCCCCCCGCCAGCAGCGCCAACAGGGCCGCGTCCAGCCGGGTAAAGCGGAGTTCCCGCAACCGGGTGCGCCCTATTCCCCCGCGCCAGCAGCGGGATTCCATCGACACGGCCAGCTCCTCCGCCCGACGAATGGCCGAGACAAACAGGGGAATCAAGAGGGAAACGGCGTTTTTCAACCGGCGGGAAAGAGTCCCTCGATCCAGACCGCCTCCCCTGGCCCGCTGGGCCAGCTGGATTTTCTCCGCCTCCTCCCAGATGGTGGGGACAAAGCGGAGGGTGATGGACATCATCAAGGCCAGTTCATGAACGGGAACCCCCAGCCGCCGCAAGGGGGCGAGCAGCCTTTCCAGGCCGTCGGTCAGGGCGAGGGGGGTGGTGGTCAAGGGGAGAAGCGATGCCGTCAGGACCATCAGGAAAAAGCGGGCAGCGGTCCAACCCGCCTGCTTCACCCCCGCTTCCCGGAGAACAACAGGCCCTCCCTGCCACACCACACCGCCTTCTCGGGTAAACACCAGGTGGAAGAGGGCGGTGAGGGCGATCAGAAAGAGGATCGGCTTGAGCGTCCCGTACAAGACGCCGGGCGAGACCCGGGAGAGGAGCGCTCCCCCCAGGGCCACCGCCGAAAGCAGCGCCAGATCCGCCGCGCTGTCGGCCAGCAGAACCAGGGGCAGATACACCGATACGAAAAGAATCTTGGTCCGGGGGTCCAACCGATGCAGCGGAGAATCGCCGGGCACGTACTGGCCGAGAGCCGGACTGGCGATCCGGGTCATGAAGCATCACCTGCCGGAAGCGGTCGTCAGGGAAGAAGGGACGTCTTCACGAAAAACGAAGATGCAAAGCAACGGTCCGCTTAAACGGCGCCTCCATCCTCCCGGGCCGCGGGGACGCTCCCCCTGTCCGGTTTGGCGGATCGCAGGCGCCGGATCAATTCCTCCTCCAGGGCGTCCACGGAGAAATCCAGAGGAAGGGGGGGATCCAGCCGTCTGTTGAGCCTCCGGATCAGCCGGACCGTTTCCGGCAGGTTCAGCCCCCACTGGAGCAGCCGCTCGCGCTGGGCAAACAGCTGCGAAGGCGGCCCGGAGAAAACGCATCGCCCCTGCGACAGGACAAACAGGTGGTCCGCATGGCGAGCCACCTCATCCATGTCGTGGGAAACGAGGACCACCCCCATCCCGCGCTCCCGGTGGAGGAGATGGATGCGCTCCATCAGCTCGCGGCGGCCCGCCGGATCCAGACCGGCGGTGGGCTCGTCCAACAGAAGAAGCCGCGGTTCCATCGCCAACACCCCGGCGATGGCCGCACGGCGCATCTCTCCGCCGCTCAGCCGGAAGGGGGAGCGGTCCGCCACTTCCGGAGGCAGACCGACCCACTCCATCGCCCTTCGGACCCGGGCCGCCGCCTCCTCTTTCGCAAGTCCCAGATTGCGCGGACCGTAGGCGATATCCTCGGCCACCGTCTCGGCGAAGAGTTGGTGTTCGGGAAACTGGAACACCACGCCGACCTGGCCCGCAAAGGAGGCCGGAGGTTGACGCTCGGGGGTGATCAGGACGCTTCCGATGCGGACCCTGCCCCGGGTTGGCAGGAGAAGCCCCCCGAGCACCCGGATCAAGGTGGACTTGCCCGATCCCGTCGAGCCGACCACCCCCGCGAAGGCTCCTGCGGGAATGGTCAGAGAGAGATCGGAAAGGGCATCCCGCTCCATGGGGGTTCCCCTTTGGTAGCTGACGCTCAGTCCCTCGACAACAATCTCCATATCTCCTCCACCCATCTCTCCGGGTCCAGCGTTTCCGACAGGGGCCACC
Organism: Planifilum fimeticola; assembly: GCF_003001905.1. NCBI lineage: Bacteria > Bacillati > Bacillota > Bacilli > Caryophanales > Thermoactinomycetaceae > Planifilum > Planifilum fimeticola. The sequence continues at coordinate 45,150 of NZ_PVNE01000026.1, read as the reverse complement.
CCCGCCGGCGGAGGCGGCCGGTGAGCTCGGCGAGGACCGGCACTTCCAGGCCGAGGTGCCGAAGCTCCTCATCCCGGAGGAAGATCTCCTCCGGCGGACCGTCCAGCACGATGCGCCCGCGATCCAACACGGTCACCCGCCCGGCCCGGGCCGCTTCTTCGGCCGAATGGGTGATGTGAATCAGCGCGATCCCGCTTTTGTTCAGCCGCTGAACCACTTCGAGCACCCGGTATCTGGCCGCCGGATCCAGCATGGAGGTGGATTCATCCAGGACGATCGCCTCCGGCCGCATCGCGATCACCCCGGCGATGGCCAAGAGCTGCTTTTGCCCCCCGGACAGCTGATGGACAAGACGCTCTTCCATCCCGCGCAGGCCCACCGCCTCCAGGGCCTCTTCGATGCGCCGGAGCATCTCCTCCCGGGACAAGCCGAGGTTTTCCAATCCGAAGGCGACATCCTCCCGAACCGTGGGAGCGACGTGCTGGTTCTCCGGATTCTGAAACACCATGCCCACGGCTTGCCTGACCGTCCACAACTTCTCGGGGGCGTCGGTCGGAATCCCCTTCACCCTCACCCTCCCCTCTGTCGGGACCAGCAGTCCGTTCAGCATGCGGGCCAGGGTGGACTTTCCGGAACCGTTGGGTCCGATCAAGGCCACATACTCCCCGGGGTCGATGGTCCAGTCCACATTCCGGAGAACCCAGTCCGTTCGCGCTCGTTCTTCCGGGCGGAAGTCAAACCAGACCCCCTGCACTTCAATCAGCGGGGCCACCGCCCTCCCTCCCAAAAAAGAAAAAAGGGCAGATTTGGGGACCGTGCGCGCGATCCCTCCCTCTCCCTTTTCCCCGGTTCAATCATTTGACCAATTCCAGGTACACCATCGGCGCACCGTCGCCTCGGCGCGGTCCAATCTTGATGATCCGGGTGTATCCTCCCTGGCGCTCCGCATAGCGGGGAGCGATCTCATCAAACAGCTTCTTCACCGCATCCACTTTGTGATGCACCGTCTCCTCCCCGTCCTTTTCGGTGTAGGAGCGGTTCTTCCGCACAAAGGCGGCCGCTTGCCGGCGGGCGTGGAGGTCACCGCGCTTGGCCAACGTGATCATTTTCTCGGCGATGGAACGAACTTCCTTGGCCTTTGCCTCCGTGGTCTGAATTCGTTCGTTCAAAATGAGGTCCGTCACCAGATCACGAAACAGCGCTTTTCGTGCCGCCGAATCGCGACCCAATTTCGCATATGCCATGGATCCTTCCCTCCCCCAACTTTATTCCTCTTTGCGCAGGGAGAGTCCCAGTTCGGACAGTTTCTCCTGCACTTCCTCCAGGGACTTGCGCCCCAGGTTACGCACTTTCATCATATCTTCTTCCGTCTTTTGAATCAGCTCCTGGACCGTGTTGATACCCGCACGCTTGAGGCAGTTGTAAGACCGAACGGAGAGATCCAATTCCTCGATGGTCATTTCCATTACTTTTTCTTTTTGGTCCTCTTCTTTTTCGACCATGATCTCCGCTTCCTGGGCCTCACTGTTCAATCCGACGAACAGCATCAAATGTTCCGTCAGGATCTTGGCGCCAAGGCTTACGGCCTCATCCGGCCCCAGGCTGCCGTTGGTCCAGACCTCCAGCATCAGTTTGTCGTAGTTGGTCACCTGACCGACCCGCGTGTTTTCCACGCGGTAGTTGACCCGTTCGATGGGCGTATATATGGAATCGATCGGAATCACCCCGATCGGCTGATCCTCCCGCTTGTTTCGTTCAGCCGGAACGTATCCCCGTCCGCGATTGGCCGTCATGCGAATATGCAGCCGGCCATCCTCGGCCAGGGTTGCGATGTGAAGGTCAGGGTTCAAGATCTCCACGTCGCTGTCTGCACGAATGTCTCCGGCGGTAACTTCCCCTGCCCCCTCAACGTCGATTTCCAACACTTTTTCCTCATCGGAATGAATCTTGAGGGCGAGCTGCTTCAGGTTGAGGATGATCTCCGTGGTATCCTCCACCACGCCGGGAATCGTGGAAAATTCGTGCAGCACCCCGTCGATCTGGATGGAATTAACGGCTGCGCCGGGAAGTGAAGACAGGAGGATGCGGCGCAGGGAATTGCCCAGGGTGGTGCCGTAACCGCGTTCCAAGGGTTCCACGACAAACTTCCCATACCGGTTGTCGTCACTGATTTCAACCGCCTCAATTTTCGGCTTTTCAATTTCAATCATACGGAATCGAACCCTCCTTCAGAACGTGCGTTCCGGCGCGATTTCGCCAACAGGACACCACCTTCGTCCTATCCAGTATAGTCGTAAAACTGGAGATTTAAACCAAAACCGGGCCGCGCACGAAAGTGGGTCAGACGCGGCGCCGCTTTGGCGGACGACAACCGTTGTGGGGAATGGGCGTCACGTCTTTGATCAGGTTGACGTCCAATCCGGCAGCCTGCAAGGAGCGGATTGCCGCCTCCCGACCGGCGCCCGGTCCTTTGACCAGCACCTCCACCGACTTCATCCCGTTTTCCATCGCTTGTTTGGCCGCCGACTCCGCAGCCATCTGGGCGGCGTAGGGCGTGCTCTTCCGGGAACCCTTGAAGCCCATCGTACCCGCGCTGGCCCAGGCGATGGTGTTGCCGCGGGGATCGGTGATGGTGACGATGGTGTTGTTGAAGGTGGAGCGAATGTGGGCGACTCCGCTTTCCACGTTTTTGCGCGCACGACGTTTCACGCGCTGTGTCGTCGTTTTCCGTTTGGCCATCCTTCTCCCTCCTCACGTCATTTCTTCTTGTTGGCCACCGTCCGACGCGGTCCTTTGCGCGTACGGGCATTGGTCTTCGTACGCTGCCCCCGCACCGGCAGTCCGCGGCGATGGCGAATGCCGCGATAGCACCCGATCTCGATCAGCCGTTTGATGTTGAGGGCCACCTCGCGGCGGAGATCCCCCTCGACGACCAGGTTCTTGTCGATGTAGCTGCGCAGTTTGGTCACTTCATCTTCCGTCAGATCCCGCACCCGGGTGTCCGGATTGATCCCCGTTTCCTGGAGGATTTGTTTGGACCGGGAGCGGCCGATTCCGTAAATGTAGGTCAGGGCCACTTCCACCCGCTTGTCGCGCGGAAGGTCAACGCCCGCAATCCGTGCCATCCTGTTCCCTCCCGTCTTATCCCTGTTTTTGCTTGTGTTTCGGATTTTCGCAGATCACCATGACCGTGCCTTTCCGACGAATCACTTTGCACTTCTCGCAGATCGGCTTCACCGACGGCCGTACTTTCATTTGAATCCCTCCTTATAACCAAGCCCCATCCCGACGACGTCACATTCCCATCACTTATAGCGATAGGTGATCCGGCCGCGGGTCAGGTCGTACGGGGAAAGTTCCACCGTCACCTTGTCACCGGGCAGAATCCGGATGAAATGCATGCGAATTTTGCCGGAAACATGGGCGAGTACCTTGTGACCGTTTTCCAGTTCGACCCGGAACATGGCATTGGGCAGCGGTTCAATCACCCTGCCTTCCACCTCGATCACATCATCTTTCGGCATCGACTCACCCTCCTTTCTCCTCGTCGTTTCCGTGATGGAGCAGGTACTGGTTTAAGGCGTACCTCAGTTTCGAATTGGGGACGCGACCGGTTTTTTCCAGGGCTTCGACCACTTCCCCGGCGACGCAGTTCGTCGGCTGGACGTGTTTCACGTTCTTCTTCTTGGGTTTGTCGGCCTTTCGCGCACTCCCGTCAGCCAACCAGACAAACCGGGGCTTTTCCACACCGATGACGATTGCGAAATTGCCCGCCTCCCGGCCTCTGAGAATCCGAACAATCTGGCCCAGGCGGGGCAGACCCTCGGAATCCGTCACACCCATCACCCTTCTCCCGCATCCCAGGAAGTCAAGATTTCGTGGCCCTCTTCGGTTATGGCGATCGTATGCTCGAAGTGGGCGCAAAGGGAACCATCGACGGTGACGACGGTCCAGTTGTCATTCAGTGTGCGCACATACCGGCTTCCCTCGTTGACCATCGGCTCGACGGCCAGGGTCATCCCCGGCTTCAACCGGGGACCTCGCCCCGGAGAGCCGAAGTTGGGAACACTGGGCTCCTCGTGCAACTCGCGACCGATGCCGTGGCCGACATACTCCCGTACGATCGAGAAACCCTCCGCTTCCACGTAGCTTTGGATCGCGTGGGAGATGTCCCCGATCCGGGCGCCGGGAACCGCCTTGGCCAGCCCGCGGTAAAGGGACTCCTCGGTCACCCGGAGAAGCTTTTGCGCCGTTTCAGAGATGCGCCCGACGGGATAGGTCCACGCCGAGTCCCCGTGGTAACCCTCGTACTGGGCACCGATGTCGATGCTGATGATGTCCCCCTCGCGGAGCACGCGCGTCCCCGGAATGCCGTGAACCAATTCGTCGTTGATCGAGGTGCAGATGCTCCCGGGAAAGCCGTTGTATCCCTTGAAGGAAGGAACCGCTCCGTGCTTACGAATCACCCGGTCGGCGATCCGGTCCAGCTCTTTCGTGGTGACGCCGGGGCGAATCGCCTTTTGGACTTCCCGGTGCGCCGCCCGGACAATCCATCCCGCTTTTCGCATGCGCTCCAATTCCTTGGCGGATTTGAGCACGATCATCCGTTTTCCCCTCGAATCCGCGACAAAATGGAACGGGTGACCTGCTCGATCGGCTGCTCCCCGTCGATCCGGCGCAGGTTCCCCTTCCTTTCATAATACGAGAGCAGGTGCCCCGTCTGCTCCATGTTGACCTCAAGCCGCTTGGCCACCGTTTCTTCCCGGTCGTCATCCCGCTGGTAAAGAGACCCTCCGCAACGGTCGCAAACCCCATCCCGTTTGGGCGGGGCAAACACGAGATGGTAGGTGGCCCCGCATTCCCGGCAGATGCGCCGGCCGGTCAACCGTCGGATCAGTTCCTCCTCACCGACTTCGATGTAGAGCACATGGTCCAGGGACTTCCCCATTTCGGCGAGCACTTCATCCAGAGCCTCCGCCTGGGGAACGGTGCGAGGAAAACCGTCCAGCAGAAAACCGTCGGCACAATCATCTTTGCCAAGCCGTTCCCGGACGATACCGATCGTCACCCGGTCGGGGACAAGCTGCCCCTGATCCATGTACTTTTTTGCCTCCAGGCCGAGGGGAGTCCCCTCCTTCACCGCTTGACGAAACATGTCTCCGGTGGAAATGTGCGGGATCTTCAGTTCTTCGATGATTCGCTCCGCCTGGGTTCCCTTTCCGGCTCCGGGCAATCCCATCAAAACAATATTCAAAAGCCTTCCCTCCCGGTTTGTTTCCCCCGCCCACGGAGGTTGGATGCGACCGCTTCACGCCGCTTGCGACAACGTGTTCGCGCAAAGCGCTCCCGGACAGGATCTCCCACGTCCGTCTATTTGATGAAGCCCTTGTAGTGGCGTTTGATCAGCTGGCTCTCGATGTTCTTCATCGTCTCCAGGGCCACCCCGACCACAATCAAGAGGGAGGTCCCCCCGATCTGCACCGTCTGGGGAAGCCCCGCGAGACCCGTGAAGAAGACGGGCAGAATCGAGATCGCAGCCAGGAACAGGGCTCCGGTCAGAGTGATCCGGTTGATCACCTTGGTCAGATAGACCGTGGTGTTCCTCCCCGGACGAATTCCCGGGACGAATCCGCCGTTTTTCTTCATCTGGTCCGCCAGCTGCACCGGGTTGATCTGGACGAAGGTGTAAAAATAGGTAAACCCGATGATCAGAAGAACATACAGCGCCATCCCCAGCGGTTTCGTATAAGTGAAATTCGCCATGATCCACTGGGAGACGGGGTTGTTGGGCCAGAAGCTGGCGATCGTCGTGGGAAAGATCAGCAGCGAAAGGGCGAAAATCACCGGAATCACGCCGGCGGCGTTCACCTTCAGCGGGATGTGGGTCGATTGTCCGCCGTACATCCGACGACCGACGACGCGCTTGGCGTATTGGACGGGAATCCGGCGAACCCCCTGTTGGATGAAGATGACGCCGGCCACGATCAGCAGAATGACCGCCAGAATGATTACCAGCTTCACGATGTGAAGGAAGATCTGATCCCCGGCATTGGAGAATTCGTGCTGATAAATCTGCATCGCCCCCGGAGGGATCGCGGCGATAATCCCGGCAAAGATGAGGATCGAAATCCCGTTGCCGATCCCCTTGTCGGTGATTTGCTCGCCTAGCCACATCAAAAAGGCGGTCCCCGCCGTCATCGTGAGACAGATCAGCGCCATGCTGGCGAAGCTCTCATCCTCGATCAGCCGATACGGGGTCCCGGAGGTCATCCTGTTAAACCCGATGGAAAGACCGATCGACTGGATCAAAGCCAGTACAATGGTACCATACCGGGTCACCTGTGCCAACTTGCGGCGCCCCACTTCCCCTTCCTTGGCCCACTGGGCAAACTTGGGGATGACGTCCATCGTGAGCAGCTGCACGATGATCGAGGCGGTGATGTAGGGCATGATCCCCATCGCGAAGATGGAGAAGTTCAAAAACGAGCCTCCGGAAAAGGTGTTCAAAAGACCGAACAAGCCGGCACCCTGTCCCTCAGCGAGGGCTTTCATCGCCTCACTGTTGGTGTTGGGAACGGGAATGTAGCTGCCGATCCGGAACACGACGAGCATCAGCAGGGTGAAAAGAATCCGGCGGCGAAGGTCCTCCACCTTGAAGATGTTGCTCAGAGTCTGAAACATCAGAGCACCTCCGTCGCCCCACCCGCGGCGGCAATTTTCTCCTCGGCAGTACAGGAGAACTTGTGCGCCTTCACAGTCAGCTTCACGGTGAGATCTCCGTCACCGAGCACCTTCAACCCGTCCTTCAGGTTTTTCACGACGCCCTTTTCCTTCAGGAGCTCCGGCGTCACAACCGTCCCTTCTTCGAACCGGTTGAGATCCTCCACGTTGATCACCGCGTACTCCTTGCGGTTCGGGTTGGTGAAACCGCGCTTCGGCAAACGGCGGTACAGCGGGTTTTGTCCCCCTTCAAAACCGGGGCGGACGCCGCCTCCCGCACGGGCTTTCTGCCCCTTGGTCCCCCGGCCGGCGGTTTTGCCTTGACCGGCGGCGATCCCGCGTCCCACCCGTTTGCGCGGCCTGCGGGAGCCGGGAGCAGGCTTCAGCTCATGCAGTTTCATGGCATGGCACCTCCTCTGCGGGAATTCCCGATTATTCGTCGACCTCTTTCACTTCGACCAGGTGTTTCACCTGAAAAATCATCCCGCGGATGGCGGGGTTGTCCGGTTGAATCACCGTCTGTTCCCGTTTCTTCAGTCCGAGGGTGCGCAGGGTGACCCGATGGGCTTCCGGACGGCCGATCATGCTCCGTTTGAGGGTGATAGCCAATTTTTTCGCCACGGTCAACCCCTCCTTATCCTAACAATTCCTCGACGGTTTTGCCCCGGAGGCGCGCCACCTCTTCCGGCGTCTTCAGCTGCCGGATTCCGTCCAGGGTGGCCCGGACCATGTTGATGGGGTTGTTGGATCCCGTCGACTTGGTCAAGATGTCTCCGACCCCCGCCACCGTCAGCACGTCACGCACCGCACCGCCGGCGATCACTCCGGTACCTTTGGAGGCGGGCTTCATCAGGACGCGACCGGTTCCGAACTTGCCGATCACCTCGTGCGGAATGGTCGTTCCCTGAAGCGGGACACGAATCATATTCTTCTTGGCTTCTTCAATCCCCTTCCGGATCGCTTCCGGCACCTCCGCCGCCTTGCCGATCCCGGCACCGACCATTCCCTTTCCGTCTCCGACGACGACCAAGGCGCTGAAGCTGAACCGCCGTCCACCTTGGACCACCTTGGCGACCCGGTTGATGTTCACCACTTTCTCGATCAGTTCAGGGGCTTCGTTCTTCATCGGTTTTGCTTCCTTGCTCAAAAGTCAAGCCCTCCTTCCCGGGCACCTTCGGCCAGGGCCTTCACCCGACCGTGGTAAAGATAGCCTCCGCGGTCGAACACCACGCGTTTCAGACCTTTCTCCAACGCCCGTTTGGCGATCAACTGACCGACTTTGCGCGCCGCTTCCACGTTGCCGCCGTTCTCGATCTCGCCCTTCAGTTCCGGATCCAGAGTGGATGCGGAAACGAGGGTGTGGCCGGCCAAGTCGTCGATCAGCTGTGCGTAGATATTTTTGGAGGAGCGGAACACGTTCAGGCGGGGACGCTCCGGCGTGCCGAAGATCTTCTTGCGTACCCGCAGGTGACGCTTTTTCCGCTTCTTGTTGCGGTCCACTTTGGTGATCACGCCGCGTTCACTCCTTTCCTATGCGATGTGTTACTTGCCGGTTTTCCCTTCTTTCCGACGGATGCGCTCGTCGGAGTATTTGATCCCTTTGCCCTTGTAGGGTTCGGGTTCACGGACCGCCCGGATGTTGGCCGCCACCGCTCCCACTTTCTCCTTGTCGATCCCCTTGACGACGATCTGGGTAGCGGACGGCACTTCCAATTCAATCCCTTCCGGCTCCTGCACTTCCACCGGGTGGGAATAACCCACGCTCAGCACCACGGTTTTTCCTTTCTTCTGGGCGCGGTATCCGACGCCCACCAGCTCCAGCGTCTTGCTGAAACCGTTGCTCACGCCCTCCACCATGTTGGCGATGATGGAGCGGGTGGTTCCGTGCAGCGCCCGATGGAGCCGGTCATCGCTGGGCCGTTCCACCTTGAGCACGTTGTCTTCCTTCTTGACCGTCATGTCCGGATGGATCTGCCGGGTCAGGGTGCCCTTCGGCCCCTTGACGGTCACGGTGTTTCCGTCGATCGTCACTTCCACCCCGTTGGGGATGGTGATCGGTTTCTTGCCGACCCGAGACATTTTCTCACCTCCGTCCGTTTCCGCCGATTACCAGATGTAAGCCAGAACTTCGCCGCCCACCTTGGCTTGACGCGCTTCCTTGTCGGTCATCACGCCCTTCGAGGTGGACAGGATGGCTATCCCCAAGCCGCGCAATACCCGCGGAACTTCCGTGCTCTTGGCATAAACGCGCAATCCCGGTTTGCTGATCCGCTTCAGCCCGGTAATCACCCGTTCGTTGTTGGGGCCGTATTTCAGGAAGATCCGAATGACCCCCTGCTTTCCGTCGTCAATGTATTCCGCATCCCGGATAAATCCTTCCCGCTTCAAGATCTCCGCGATCTGCCGCTTGATTTTGGAAGCCGGTATTTCCACGCTCTCGTGGCGCACCGCGTTGGCATTGCGGATCCGGGTCAACATGTCGGCGATCGGGTCCGTCATCACCACTGGCATTCCCTCCTTCCTCATCCATTACCAGCTGGCTTTTTTCACGCCGGGAATCTGCCCTTTGTAGGCCAGCTCGCGGAAACAGATCCGGCAGAGGCGAAACTTGCGGAGCACCGAGTGGGGGCGTCCGCACCGCTCGCAGCGCGTGTATGCGCGCACTTTGAACTTCGGTTTGCGCTTCGCTTTCGCGATCATCGATTTTTTGGCCACCGCATTCCCTCCCTTTCCACGTTTTTCATCGGATCGATTCCATGAAGCATCCGAAAGGGCATCCTGTCCGAAGGCCTGGGGTCACTGCTTCCGGAACGGCATACCGAGCGCCTGCAGCAGTTCCCGCGCCTCTTCGTCCGTCTCAGCGGTGGTGACGATGATGACATCCATTCCCCGCACCTTATCCACCTTGTCGTAGTCGATCTCGGGGAAGATGAGCTGCTCCTTCAGCCCGAGGCTGTAGTTTCCGCGTCCGTCAAAGGACTTCGGCGATACGCCGCGGAAGTCGCGCACCCGGGGAAGAGCGATGTTGATCAGTTTGTCGAGGAAATGGTACATCCGATCGCCGCGCAGGGTGACCTTGCAGCCGATCGGCATCCCTTCCCGCAGCTTGAAGCCGGCGATCGACTTTTTGGCCCGGGTGACAACCGGCTTCTGACCGGAAATCAGGGTGAGGTCCTCCATGGCTCCGTCCAGGACCTTCGGATTTTGCACCGCTTCCCCAACGCCCATGTTGATCACCACTTTTTCCACCCGGGGAACCTGCATCGGGGAACGGTAATTGAACCGCTTCATCAGCGCCGGAGTAATCTCTTCGCGGAATTTTTGCTTCAGTCGGGGTGTCGTCAACGGTTTTCCCTCCCTTCCCTACCAAGGGTCACTTATCCAGCACTTCGCCCGATTTCTTGGCATAACGCACTTTTTTCATCTTGCCGTCCTTGCCCTCCACGAATTTGTAGCCAATCCGTGTCGGTTCTTTGGTCTTCGGATCTTCCAGCATCAAATTGGAGATGTGAATGGGCGCTTCAATCTCGATGATGCCCCCCTGCGGGTTCTTCGGAGAAGGACGGGTGTGTTTCTTCACCATGTTGCACCCTTCCACCAGGGCCCGCTGCTCTTTGGGGAACACTTTCAGGACCCGTCCCCGGGTGTAGACCACTTTCCCGTCCTTGTTCCGGGTCGGGGCATCTTTTCCGCGCATGACGATGACGGTGTCCCCCGCCTTGATATGCAACTTGTTGGAACGCTTGGCTCCCATTTCGGCACCTCCTCACCTATGGATTCACAGCACTTCCGGCGCCAGGGAAATGATCTTCATGAAATCCCGTTCCCTGAGTTCCCGGGCGACCGGCCCGAAAATCCGCGTCCCGCGCGGGCTTTTGTCTTCACGGATCACCACGGCGGCATTCTCGTCAAACCGGATGTAGGAGCCGTCGCTCCGGCGAGTCGGTCGAGTGGTGCGAACCACGACCGCCTTCACCACATCCCCCTTCTTGACAACGCCGCCGGGTGTAGCTTGTTTCACGGAAGCAACAATGATGTCTCCGATCCCCGCGGAATACTTTTTCGACCCGCCCAGGACCCGAATGCACATCAGCTCTTTCGCGCCGGAGTTGTCGGCGACGCGCAGGCGGCTTTGCGGCTGAATCATCGGTTACCCTCCTTCCCGACCGTCCGCTTCTTAGATGATGACTGCTTCTTCAACGATTTCAACGAGGCGCCAACGCTTTTCCTTGGAAAGGGGACGCGTCTCCATGATCTTGACCACGTCTCCCACCTTGGCTTTGTTTTCCTCATCGTGAGCCTTGAACTTCTTCGTGTAGCGCACGCGCTTCCCGTACAACGGATCCCGCTTGTAGGTTTCCACGGCGACGACGATGGTTTTGTCCATCTTGTCGCTCACGACTTTGCCGATTCGAACCTTCCGCTGGTTCCGGCTGCTCATCCATGTCGCCTCCTTTCGATACCCAGTTCGCGCTCCCGGAGAACCGTCTTCACCCGGGCGATGTCTTTGCGAACCTGGCGGATTCGGGCCGGATTTTCCAATTGCCCGGTCGCCTTTTGGAAGCGAAGGTTGAACAGTTCTTCCTTCAGCGAACGCAACTTCTGTTCGATTTCCGCGGTGGTCAGTTCCGCGAGCTCTTTAGCTTTCATCCGCCTCACCACCCGCTTTCTCCCGAACGACGAACTTCGTCTTGATCGGCAATTTGTGCCCTGCCAAGCGCAGAGCTTCCCGGGCCACCTCTTCCGACACGCCGGCCAACTCGAACATCACTTTCCCCGGCTTGACCACGGCGACCCATTTTTCCGGGGAACCTTTCCCGCTCCCCATCCGGACCTCCAGGGGTTTTTGCGTCACCGGCTTGGAGGGGAAGATTTTGATCCACACTTTCCCGCCCCGCCGGATATAACGGGTCATCGCAACCCGGGCGGCCTCGATCTGCCGGTTGGTGATCCACGCCGGCTCCAGGGCCTGCAGACCGTATTCGCCGAAGGTCACCTCGGTGCCGCCCTTGGCCCGTCCCTTCATGCGACCCCGATGCTCCTTGCGAAACTTGGTCCGTTTGGGCATCAGCATGTCACTCGCCTCCTTCCGCCTCTTCCTTCTTCTTGGGAAGAACCTCGCCGCGATAAATCCACACTTTCACGCCGATCCGTCCATAGGTGGTATGGGCTTCCGCAAAGCCATAGTCAATGTCCGCCCGCAGCGTGTGGAGAGGAACCGTCCCTTCCGTGTAGCCTTCCGTCCGGGCGATATCGGCACCGCCGAGGCGGCCGCTCACCTGGGTGCGCACACCCTTGGCCCCGGCCCGGAGAGTCCGCTGGATGGCCTGTTTCATCGCGCGGCGGAAGGAAATGCGTCGTTCCAATTGTTGGGCGATGTTCTCCGCAACCAGTCTCGCATCCAACTCCGGAACCTTGATCTCACTGATGTTGATGTGCACCTTTTTCCCGGTCATCTTGACCAGTTCCTGGCGCAAGGCTTCCACTTCCGCTCCGCCCTTACCGATCACCATGCCGGGCTTCGCGGTGTGGATGGTGATGTTCACCCGGTTGGCGGCCCGCTCGATCTCGATGGTGGAGACGGCGGCGTCCTTCAACCGGCGATAAATGTATTCGCGAATCCGAATATCCTCATGCAACAGGTCGGCATAATCCTTTCCGGCGTACCATTTGGACTCCCAGTCCCGGATGATTCCAACCCGGAGTCCCACCGGATTTACCTTCTGACCCACCGGTTCATCCCTCCTTATTCATCGGCCACCACCACGGTGATGTGGCTGGTCCGCTTATTGATCCGGCCGGCCCGTCCCTTGGCCATCGGGCGGTACCGCTTCATCGTCGGACCTTCGTCCACGTAGGCCTTCTCAACGTAAAGGCGCGAGGTGTCCATGTTGTAGTTGTGCTCCGCATTGGCCACCGCCGAGCGCAATACCTTTTCGATGATCGGCGAGGCGGCCCGGGGGGTGAAACGCAGGATCGCCAGGGCTTCCTCCACGGATTTTCCGCGGATCAGGTCGATCACCAGCCGCGCCTTGCGCGGTGCGATCCGGACGTAACGTGCGACGGCTCTCGCTCGCATCTTCCAAACCTCCTCTCACGCGACCGGTCCTCTACCGTTTGCGCGTCTTTTTGTCATCGCCAGCGTGACCGCGGAAGGTGCGGGTGGGGACGAATTCGCCCAGCTTGTGCCCCACCATGTCCTCCGTCACGTACACCGGCACGTGCTTCCTCCCGTCGTACACGGCGAAGGTGTGCCCGACAAACTCGGGGAAAATGGTGGAACGGCGGGACCACGTCTTGATCACGCGCTTCTCATTCTTCTCATTCAGCTCCCGCACTTTTTTCAGCAGGTGCTCATCGGCAAAGGGGCCTTTTTTCAGGCTGCGTCCCATGCATGCGACCTCCCTTCGGGCAGTTTTTCTCCGGGTGGAGAAGGGTAAAGGAAAACATACGACCATGCATTGACCGCGCCACTTCCTCGAACTCCGATTCCAGGCGACCTCCGGAAAGCGCCGAAGGCCGGAAAGGAACCGCGGCGAACTCCGGGGCGGAACTTACTTCTTGCGGCGACGGACGATGTATTTGTCCGAAGGCTTGTTCTTCTTCCGGGTCTTGAAACCGAGAGTCGGTTTACCCCACGGAGTCATCGGCGACTTCCGCCCGATGGGAGCCTTACCCTCACCACCGCCGTGCGGGTGGTCCACAGGGTTCATCACCGAACCGCGAACCGTCGGACGGCGTCCGAGCCAGCGCGCCCGTCCCGCCTTACCGATCGTGATCAGTTCGTGGTCCAGATTGCCCACCTGACCGATGGTCGCCCGGCATTCCTTGCGAACCATGCGCACTTCACCGGATGCGAGACGGATGATGGCGTAATCGCCTTCTTTCCCCAACAGCTGCGCCTGGGCGCCCGCCGCGCGAACCATCTGCCCGCCGCGGCCCGGCTTCAGCTCGATGTTGTGGATCACCGTTCCCACCGGGATGTTGGCCAAGGGCAGGGCGTTACCCACCTTGATGTCCGCGTCGGGACCGGACATGATCTTGTCTCCCACTTTCAGACCGTGGGGAGCCAGGATGTACCGCTTCTCACCGTCTGCATAATGGATGAGGGCGATCCGCGCCGAACGGTTGGGATCGTACTCGATGGTCGCCACCTTGCCGGGAATTCCGTCCTTGTTCCGCTTGAAATCGATGATCCGGTACTTCCGCTTGTGCCCGCCCCCCTGGTGGCGCACCGTGATCTTCCCTTGGTTGTTCCGGCCCGCTTTCCGGATCAGCGGTACGGTGAGGGATTTTTCCGGCTTGTCAGTGGTGATCTCCTCGAAGGTGGAGACCGTCTTCTGCCGCACACCCGGAGAGGTGGGTTTAAAATGCTTGATACCCATGATTCTCCCTCCTTTTCTCAGGGAATCAGACTTCGAAGACCTCGATCGTCTTGCTGTCCTCCGTCAGCTTTACAATGGCCTTTTTCCAGTTGCGCCGCCGTCCGCTGTAGCGGCCGAACCGCTTCACTTTTCCGCGGACGTTCATCGTGTTCACCTTTTCCACTTTCACTCCGAAGATCTGTTCCACCGCCTGCTTGATCTCCGTCTTGTTGGCCTTCGGATCCACTTCGAAGACGTACTTCTTCTCAGCCATCAGATCCGTCGACTTCTCGGTCACCACAGGGCGGCGGATGATGTCGCGAGGGTCTTTCACCGGCCCCACACCTCCTCCACGCGGGCCACTGCATCCCGAGTGAGGATCAGCTTGTCGTGGTTCAAGATGTCGTACACGTTGAGTCCTTCGGCTTGGATAAACTTCACTCCGGGAATGTTGCGGGCGGACAAGGCCACGTTCTCGTCGTAGTTCGAGCTGACCACCAGCGCTTTGCGGTCCGCCTTCAGGTTGCCCAGAACCTTCACCATCTCGCGGGTTTTGGGCTGTTCCATCTTCAGATCGTCCAGCACGATCAGTTCTTCATCCCTCACCTTGGACGACAGAGCCGATTTCATCGCCAAACGGCGCACCTTTTTCGGCAATTTATAAGCATAACTGCGGGGTTTCGGTCCGAAGACAACCCCGCCGCCCACCCACAGGGGCGAACGGATGCTACCGTGACGGGCGCGACCGGTCCCTTTTTGCCGCCAGGGCTTGCGTCCTCCTCCGCGCACGGCCGCCCGGTTCTTCACCGCGTGGGTCCCCCGTCGCATCGACGCCAGCTGCATGACGACGGCGTCGTGGAGGACGGCGGCATGGGGCTCGATACCGAACACGGCATCGGACAATTCGATTTCGTCCACCTGGCTGCCGTTCATGTCGTACACTGCCACCTTCGGCATGACAGATCCTCCTTTCCCTATGCGAACATCACTTGCTCTTTACGGCGGACTTGACGATGACGTAGCTGTTCCGCGGTCCGGGCACCGACCCCTTGATCAGGAGCAGGTTGCGCTCGGGGTCCACCTTGACCACCTTCAGGTTCTGGATGGTCACGCGCTCGCCTCCCATGCGCCCGGGAAGCGTTTGTCCCTTGAACACGCGGTTAGGCGCGATCGACCCGAGGGATCCGGGTCCCCGATGATACCTGGAACCGTGGCTCATCGGCCCGCGGGCTTGGTTGTGCCGCTTGATGGCGCCGGTAAAGCCCTTCCCCTTCGACGTGGCGGTGACATCCACGACATCACCTTCGGCGAACAGGTCGACCTTCACTTCCTGACCCAGTTCGAACTCCGCCGGATTCATTCCGCGAATTTCACGGATAAAGCGCTTCGGGGTCGTCCCCGCCTTCTTCGCGTGGCCGATCTCCGGGCGGTTCGCCCGATGTTCCTTTTTGTCTTCAAAGCCGAGCTGAACGGCTTCGTACCCGTCCGTCGCTTTTTCCTTCTTCTGGAGGACGACACAAGGACCGGCAGCGATCACCGTCACCGGCACCGCCGTGCCCTCGGCATCAAAAACCTGCGTCATCCCCAGCTTCTTGCCGAGAATCCCCTTCACCTCAAACACCTCCTGACGGCCTGGGTTGCATCAGCCTCTATAGTTTGATTTCGATATCCACACCGGACGGCAGATCCAACCGCATCAACGCGTCCACCGTCTGCGGCGTCGGGTTGACGATGTCGATCAACCGCTTGTGGGTCCGCATCTCGAATTGCTCGCGGGAGTCCTTATACTTGTGGACCGCCCGCAGAATCGTAATCACCGACCGCTCCGTCGGCAGCGGAATCGGCCCCGAAACGCCGGCCCCCGTCCGCTTGGCCGTGTCGACGATCTTCTCCGCAGACTGGTCCAGGATGCGGTGGTCGTACGCTTTGAGCCGGATGCGAATTTTCTGTTTGGCCATCGATGCCCCTCCCTTTCGCCCATTTTGACAATGGACTTCTCCGCGAAAATTTCCCGACCACCCATGGCAAAGGGGCCGGGTGTGTCGGCAACCTTCCGCTTCATCGCTGTCCACAAACCAACGAGTTATATTATATAAAAAGGCCGGGACGGATGCAAGAAAAAATCGGCATCTTACCCGGCATTTCATTTTTTCATTATATATATATCGTCCCAAAGGGGGATTGATCTCTTCTCCGAACAACCGGTTCTTCGGTTTCGGATCCAGCTCCACCTTAACCAGACCAAACCTTTCGATCGGCCAGCGCCCGATCCACCGCCTTGATGACAGAAAGCGGCGCGGGGACTTTCCCCGAGGCAACCACCTCACCGTCGACGATGACGGCTGCGGTGTTGTATCCCTTCAGCCAGTTTGCCCAGAAAGCGCGGAACCGACCGTTCTTTTTCCGTGCCCGCCACAGAAGGGTCGTGTAGGAAAAGAGATTGCGAGGGTCGACCACATCCACCCGGACGCGATCGCCGAAATGTTTCGTCAGTTCCACATAGATTTTTCCCATCTCCTCCATCAACCGTCTGCGTTCCGGAAAGACGCATCCCTCATCCGTCCAGAAACGGGCATCCCCCTCGATCCAACCGCAACAACCGCTGCCGGACATCTGCATGTCCGCTTCCCGGACCAAGAGCACATGAACCGGTTCCATCGGCACCCCCCTCCCGCCTCCGTGACAACATCAGCATCAATCGGCGGTAAGCGCTTCTTCGTTCATACTCTCTCTTCAGGGCTTTCCTTCGATGCGGACCCATTTCAGGGTGTACTTGGCCCCGACCGGATGGCGCACCAGATTCTTGACGTAGGTCTTTTGAAGGTATGCCTCCTTTTCATAATAGAGGGGGGCCGCTCCCGCTTCTTCCACCAGGATTTTCTCCGCCTGAATCAGGTCCTTCTCCCGCTTTTTAAAGTCGGGGTTCTCCCGGGAGCGCTCGATCAGCTCGTCATACCGCCCGTTGCTCCAGCCGCCGAAGTTGAGGGCGTTTTTAGAGTGCCACATGTCGAGGAAGGTCATCGGATCGTTGTAATCCCCCGTCCAACGAACAAAGGTAAGGTGGAATTTCCCCTGTTCCTCCATTTCGAATTTCTGCTTTTGCGGGAGGGGATTGATCCGGATCTTCACGCCGAGGGTTTTCTGCAACTGCTCCTTCAGGGTGAGGGCGATGAGTTTCCGGTCATCGTCATAGACGAGAAGCTCGATGTCCGGGAGGGTGTCGATGCCCAGCTCCTTCATCCCCTCCTGCAGCAGGCCTTTGGCCTTTTCCGGATCGTACTTCACGTATTCCTTGGCATGATCCCGGAAATATCCCTCATAACCCATCACCAGCGGGGGCACCATGCCCCCCGCGGGAACATCGTCCTTCAACCCCTTTGCGATCAGCTCTTCCCGATCCACCGACAGGCTGAAGGCTTGACGGATTTTCTTGTTTGCGAAGATCGAAAAGTTCGTGTTGAACCGAAGGAAATAGATGGTTCCGCTGTTGGCCGTGACGAATTCCTTGGTGTCCTTGAAGGCGTCGATCAGATCGTTGTTCAACATCACCACATCCGCCTGGTTGGAAACGTACATTCCCATTGCTTCTTCCGCATCCGGCACGATTCGGACGTTCACCTCGTCGAGGTGGACGTTTTTGCGGTCCCAGTACTTCCCGTTCTTGGAAAACTGATAGCTGTTCTGATGACTCCACTCCGACATCACAAAGGGTCCGTTGTACACCATCTTGTCCGCATCCTTGGCATACTCGTCCCCGTACTTCTCCACAATGTCCTTCCGCTGCGGAGAATAGGTGATGAAGGAAGTCAGGCTGAGAAAGTAGGGAATGGGTTCCTTCAACCGGACCCGCAGGGTTTTGTCGTCGAGAGCCTTGACCCCCACGTCCTCCGCACTCCCCTTGCCGGTGTGATATTCCTCCGCACCCTCGATCGGATAAAGGATAAAGGCGTAGGCGGACTTGGTCTTGGGGTTGAGCGCCCGCTTCCAGGCATATTCGAAATCGTGGGCCGTTACCGGCCGACCGTCGCTCCACTTCGCGTCCCTCAGCTTGAAGGTATAGGTTTTTTTATCCTTGCTGATCTTCGGAAAATCGGCGGCCATTCCCGGCTCCGGCCGGTTCTCCGGACCCAGGCGCATCAATCCCTCCAGCACATTGGTCGCGATTTTCACGGAACTGTCGTCGATCAGTTTGGCCGTGTCCAGATTGATCGGTTCCGCTTTTTCCACCAGGTTGAGCACCTGTTTCTCTCCGCTTCCCTTGAAAGCCTCCCCGAGAAAGCCACCGCATCCTGCAAGCAACCATCCCGTGAGCCCTACCAGCACGGCAAGAGCGGAAAACCTCTTTTTCACCATCTTCCTCCCCTAAACGGAATATTCGTGTTAAACAAAATAAATGATAATTCAATCATCGGGATCTCTTAGTATTATAACGAGCCAGTCCCTTTAAATAAAGTATTTTTCGTCATTTCCAACAATCGGTTCCCCGCTCCGGCCGTCCCCGTCGGAGGCGATGAAGCTTTTAAAGGAAAAAATCAGACTAGGAAAATTCAGGATTGGAAAGGGCCCGGGGCGCACTGACACAAAAAAGCCGCCGACCTGTACAGGTCGACGGCTTTTGCATCCCTTATTCGTTGACTTTCGTCACCGCGCCGGCTCCGACCGTGCGGCCGCCTTCGCGGATCGCGAATTTGGTTCCTTGCTCGATGGCGATCGGGGAGATCAATTCCACTTCCAGGGTGACGTTGTCTCCGGGCATGACCATTTCGGTCCCTTCCGGCAGCTTGACGACACCGGTCACGTCGGTGGTGCGGAAGTAGAATTGGGGACGATAACCGTTGAAGAACGGGGTGTGACGTCCTCCCTCTTCCTTGGTCAAGCAGTAGACTTGAGCGGTAAATTTGGTGTGCTGTTGAATGCTGCCAGGCTTGGCCAGCACTTGACCGCGCTCCACTTCCTTCCGCTCGATCCCGCGGAGCAGGGCACCGATGTTGTCACCGGCTTCGGCTTGGTCAAGCAGCTTCCGGAACATTTCCACCCCGGTAACAACGGTTTTCTTGGGCTCTTCGGACAGACCGACGATCTCCACTTCGTCCCCCGCTTTGACGGTTCCCCGCTCGACACGGCCCGTGGCCACCGTACCGCGCCCGGTGATGGTGAACACGTCTTCGACCGGCATCATGAAGGGCTTGTCGGTATCCCGTTCCGGGGTCGGGATGTACTCGTCCACGGCTTTCATCAGCTCGCGGATGCTGTCGGCCCATTCGCTTTCCGGGTTTTCCAGCGCTTTGAGGGCGGAACCCTTGATGACCGGCACTTCGTCACCGGGGAAGTCGTATTCGGAGAGCAGATCCCGGACTTCCATTTCAACCAGCTCGAGCAGCTCTTCGTCGTCCACCATGTCCACCTTGTTCAGGAAGACGACGATGTAGGGAACGCCCACCTGACGGGAGAGCAGGATGTGCTCCCGGGTTTGCGGCATCGGGCCGTCGGCGGCGGAAACGACGAGGATCGCACCGTCCATCTGGGCAGCCCCGGTGATCATGTTCTTCACGTAGTCGGCGTGACCCGGGCAGTCCACGTGGGCATAGTGGCGGTTTTCGGTTTCATACTCCACGTGGGCGGTGGAGATGGTGATCCCCCGCTCTTTTTCTTCCGGCGCTTTGTCGATTTCATCGTAGGCGGTGGCAACCGCTCCACCGGTTTTGGAGAGCACGGTGGTGATCGCCGCGGTCAGCGTGGTTTTCCCGTGGTCGACGTGACCGATGGTGCCGATATTGACGTGCGGCTTGGTGCGCTCAAATTTGGCTTTGGCCATGATACTGCATCCTCCTTTGTTTATTTCGGATTCTCTTTCACCCGAACCGCCCGGCCGGGTGACAGGGAATATAGCCGGAAGCGGATGACCGCTTCGGGGCTTGCTTCATTTCATCGGGATTACTGGCCCGATGCCTTGGAGATGATCTCATCGGCGATGTTCTTGGGCACTTCCTCGTAGTGGTCAAACTGCATGACATAGGTGCCGCGGCCCTGGGTGCGCGAACGCAGGTTGGTCGCATACCC
This sequence comes from Planifilum fimeticola, assembly GCF_003001905.1. Classification (NCBI taxonomy): domain Bacteria; kingdom Bacillati; phylum Bacillota; class Bacilli; order Caryophanales; family Thermoactinomycetaceae; genus Planifilum; species Planifilum fimeticola. Next base: position 25,006 of record NZ_PVNE01000026.1, on the reverse strand, counting down.
GAACATCTCCGCCAAGGGGACAAAGGCCCGGATCACCTGGGAGCCCGACCGGGAGTCCATGCCCTCGACGCGACCGCGCCGGGAGTTGATGTCCCCGATGATGTCCCCCATGTATTCTTCGGGAACGGTGACTTCCACCTTCATGATCGGCTCGAGCAGAACCGGATCGCATTTGTCCTTCGCCGCCTTGAGGGCGAGGGAACCGGCGATCTTGAAGGCCATTTCCGAGGAGTCCACATCGTGGTAGGACCCGTCGAAGATGGTGGCCTTGATGTCCACCATGGGGTATCCGGCCAAAACGCCGTTTTGCATGGCTTCTTCGATCCCGGCCTGAACGGCGGGGATGTATTCCTTCGGAACGACGCCGCCGACGATCTTGTTCTCGAACTCGAAACCGGACCCTTCAGGCAGGGGTTCGAATTCGATCCACACGTGACCGTACTGGCCGCGTCCACCGGTCTGCCGGATGTATTTCCCTTCCACCTTGGCCGACTTGCGGAAGGTTTCCTTGTAGGCCACCTGGGGTGCGCCGACGTTGGCCTCCACCTTGAACTCCCGCTTCAGCCGGTCGACGATGATGTCCAGGTGGAGTTCGCCCATCCCGGAAATGATCGTCTGACCCGTCTCCTCGTCGGTATGGGAGCGGAAGGTGGGATCCTCCTCGGACAGTTTGACGAGGGCCATCGCCATCTTGTCCTGATCGGCCTTGGTCTTCGGTTCGATGGCCACCGAGATGACCGGATCGGGGAAGACCATCGATTCCAGGATGATCGGATGTTTCTCGTCGCACAGGGTGTCCCCCGTCGTGGTGTCCTTCAGCCCGACGGCGGCGGCGATGTCACCGGCATAAACGGTGCTGATCTCTTGCCGGTGATTGGCGTGCATCTGCAGGATCCGGCCGATCCGTTCCCGCTTGCCCTTGGTGGAGTTGAGCACGTAGGAACCGGAATTGAGGGTGCCGGAGTAGACGCGGAAGAAGGTGAGCTTTCCGACATAGGGGTCGGTCATGATCTTGAACGCCAACGCCGCGAAGGGCTGGTCGTCCCCGGATTTCCGCGAAGCCTCCGTTCCGTCCGGAAGCTCGCCCTGGATATCCGGCACGTCCAGCGGGGACGGCAGGTAATTCACCACGGCGTCCAGGAGGAGCTGAACCCCTTTGTTCTTGTAGGAAGAGCCGCACAGAACGGGAACGATTTCCACGTTCACCGTCCCCTTGCGGAGGACGCGGTGGATCTCCTCCTCGGTGATCTCTTCCCCTTCCAGGTATTTCATCATCAGCTCGTCGTCCAGATCAGCCACCTTTTCCAGCAGCTGCATCCGGTATTCTTCCGCCTTCTCCTTGTATTCGTCGGGAATCTCCCGCGCCTCGCTGCGGGTTCCGAGATCATCCAGATAGTAGTAGGCGCAGTTCTTGATCAGGTCGATGATCCCTTCAAAGGTATCCTCGGCCCCGATGGGCAGTTGGATCGGCACCGCGTTGGCCCCGAGCCGTTCGCGGATCTGCTCGACGGCACCGTAAAAATCGGCGCCGATGATGTCCATCTTGTTGATGTATGCGATCCGCGGGACGCGGTACTTGTCCGCCTGCCGCCAGACGGTTTCGGACTGGGGTTCCACGCCGCCCTTGGCGCAAAAGACCCCGACCGCCCCGTCCAACACGCGCAGGGACCGCTCCACCTCGACGGTAAAATCGACGTGTCCCGGAGTGTCGATGATGTTGATCCGATGACCTTTCCACTGGCACGTGGTCGCTGCGGAGGTGATGGTAATCCCGCGCTCCTGCTCCTGTTCCATCCAGTCCATGGTGGCCGCCCCTTCGTGCACCTCTCCGATCTTGTGCACGCGGCCGGTGTAGAACAGGATCCGTTCCGTGGTCGTCGTCTTACCGGCGTCGATGTGAGCCATGATCCCGATGTTGCGCGTGTTTTCCAAAGAAAATTCACGTGCCATCGGAATGTCTCCTTTCAAGCTCCGCTTACAGTGGGATTACCAGCGATAGTGTGCGAACGCCCGGTTGGCTTCCGCCATCCGGTGGGTGTCTTCCTTCTTCTTCACCGCTGCGCCGGTGTTGTTGGCCGCATCCATGATTTCGTTGGCCAACCGCTCCTGCATCGTCTTCTCATTGCGCAGCCGTGCGTAGTTGACCAACCAGCGCAGTCCCAGACTGGTGCGCCGGTCCGGCTTCACTTCGACGGGCACCTGATAGTTGGCCCCGCCGACGCGGCGAGCCTTCACTTCGAGAACAGGCATCACGTTTTTCAGGGCCTGTTCGAACACCTCCATCGGATCCTTGCCCGTCCGCTCGCGGATGATGTCGAAGGCTTCGTACAGGATCCGTTGGGCTTTCCCTTTCTTTCCGTCGATCATCAGCCGGTTGATCAGCCGTGTCACCAGCTTGCTGTTGTAGATCGGATCGGGAAGGACTTCCCGACGGGGTACCGGTCCCTTGCGTGGCATGCGTTTCCCTCCTTTACCGCGCGGTATGTCTCCTTCGATGTTTCATGCTGGCGTCACTTCTTCGGCCGCTTGGTCCCGTATTTGGAACGGCCTTGCATCCGGTTCTGCACGCCGGCCGTGTCCAGCGCACCGCGGACAATGTGATAACGCACACCAGGCAGGTCCTTCACCCGTCCGCCCCGCACGAGAACAACCGAGTGCTCCTGAAGGTTGTGGCCGATCCCCGGAATGTATGCGGTCACCTCAATCCCGTTGGAGAGGCGAACCCGTGCGTATTTCCGAAGCGCGGAGTTCGGCTTCTTCGGAGTCATCGTCCCCACACGAGTGCAGACACCGCGCTTCTGCGGCGAGCTTTGGGGAATCAGCTCCTTGCGGAAGCTGTTGTACCCGTATTGCAGGGCCGGCGCCGTCGATTTGGACTTTTTCCGCTTCCTTCTCTTCCGGACGAGCTGGTTGATTGTCGGCAAATGTGCCACCTCCTCCCCATCGAATTCAAGACCACAGAACCAGGCGGTTCATTTGTGGACAAAGGAAGGGCATGGTCACCCCGCGCACAAGCGGAACGCGTCCCGCGACAGCGGCACGCGGCTTCCGAACATCACGGATCAACAGCGGATCGATCAGAAAAGCGACCGGAGGTTCACTGCTTCAAGATCGCCGCCGTGGCTGCTCCCACTTCGATTCCGCAAGCTTTCCCGAGCTCCTTCATGGAATCGACATAGCTGACGGCGATCCCCCGGTTCCGGCACATGGAGATCACCGGTGAGATCACGTGTTGGTCTGCGTCCTGCGCAACGACGACTTCCTGCACCTTCCCCTGTTCAATCGCTTTTTTCGTCTGCTTGGTACCGATCAACAAGGATTTCGCCTCTTTCACTTTTTCATAAGACACAAGTAGCCCTCCAAAGTGAAATTTACCAAGCACACGACGATATCTTAACACCTTGCCGAAACGTTGTCAATAAGGACCATTCGGTCCGTCCGCCGGGGGAAGGAAAGCCGGCGGATCGGGGCGAACGCCGCGCCCCGATCCGCCTTCCCGGCCCTTCCCGAGCAGGGCCAATCCTCAATCCACCAGCACTTTTTCCTGTTCCGCCCCTTCGCCGTCGGTCTGCTCTTCGCCGCGGACCCGGGCCTTCAGGTTGCGGTAGCGGGCCATGCCGGTACCGGCCGGGATCAGCTTCCCGATGATCACGTTTTCCTTCAATCCCAGCAGCTGATCCACCTTGCCCTTGATCGCGGCGTCGGTGAGCACCCGGGTCGTCTCCTGGAAGGAGGCCGCCGACAAGAAGGATTCGGTTTCCAAGGAAGCCTTGGTGATCCCCAGGAGGATGGGCCGGGCGACGGCCGGCTCCTTCCCTTCCAGCAGCACCTTCTTGTTGGCCTCCTCGTACTCGTGGAGGTCGACGTAGGAGCCGGGGAGGAGATCGGTGTCCCCCGCGTCGGTGATGCGCACCTTGCGCATCATCTGGCGGATCATCACTTCGATGTGCTTGTCGTTGATCTCCACTCCCTGCAGCCGGTACACCTTCTGCACTTCCTGCAGGAGGTAGTTCTGAACGCCGCGGATGCCCTTGACGCGGAGAAGCTCCTTCGGATCGATCGATCCTTCGGTCAATTCATCCCCGGCCTCGACGCGGTCTCCGACGGAAACCCGGAGGCGCGATCCGTAGGGAACGCCGTACACCTTGGTTTCCACGTCGCCCTTGATCTCGACTTCCCGGCGATCCCGCGTCTCGCGGATGTCGACGACTTCCCCGCTGATTTCGGAGATCGTCGCCTGCCCTTTCGGGTTGCGGGCCTCAAACAGCTCCTGCACCCGGGGCAGACCCTGCGTGATGTCGTCCCCGGCCACGCCGCCGGTATGGAAGGTCCGCATGGTGAGCTGGGTTCCCGGTTCCCCGATGGATTGGGCGGCGATGATCCCGACCGCTTCGCCGATCTCCACCGGGGTGCCGAGGGCCAGGTTGCGGCCGTAGCACATCTTGCAGACCCCGTGGCGGGTCCGGCAGGAGAGGACGGAGCGGATCTCCACTTCCTCGATGCCGGCTTCCACGATGCGGGCGGCGATGTCTTCGTCGATCATCTTGTTCCGCTCGACGATCACTTCCCCCGTCTCCGGATGGCGGATCGTCTTGAAGGCGAACCGGCCGACGATCCGGTCGTAAAGCTCCTCGATCACTTCCCCCTCGTCTTCGATCCGACGGACGGTCAGCCCCTTGTCGGTGCCGCAATCCTCTTCGCGGACGATCACATCCTGGGCCACGTCCACGAGACGACGGGTGAGGTAACCCGAGTCCGCCGTCCGGAGCGCCGTGTCCGCCAACCCCTTCCGGGCGCCGTGGGTGGAGATGAAGTACTCCAACACGGTCAAGCCTTCGCGGAAGTTGGACTTGATGGGCAGCTCGATGATCTTACCGGCCGGGTTGGCCATCAGACCGCGCATCCCCGCCAGCTGGGTGATCTGGGAAACGTTCCCCCGGGCTCCGGAGTTGGCCATCATGTAGATCGAGTTGAATTTGCCCAGTTTCTTCATCAGGATGTCGGTGATCTCATCCTTGGCCTGACTCCAGATGGAGATCACGCGATCGTACCGCTCTTCGTCGGTGATGAGACCGCGCCGGTACTGCTTCATCACCAGCTCGACCTTTTCTTCGGCCTGTTTCAGAATCTCCTTTTTCTCCTCGGGAACCACCACGTCGGTGACGGAAATGGTGATCCCCGCCTTGGTGGAGTAGGAGTAGCCCAGCTCTTTGATCTTATCCAGAACGATGGTCGTCTGGGTGGTGCCGAACCGACGGAAGCACTCGGCGATGATCGTTCCCAGGAAGCCTTTTTTCACCGCATCGGTTTCGGGGAGGCTCTGGATTTTCTCCAGCACGTTGGCTCCCTTTTCGTAGATGAAGTAGCGGTCGGGAGTTCCTTCCGTCAGGTTCTTTTTGGTCGGCTCGTTGATATAGGGGAATGCGTCAGGGAAAATCTCGTTGAAGATGAGTTTGCCGACCGTGGTGATGAGCAGCGCGTTCTTCTGTTTTTCGGTGAAGGACGTCCGGTTCAGGCTGCGGACCGGGATGACGATCCGCGCGTGCAGGGTGACGAGTCCCTGCTGATAAGCATTGATCGCTTCACCCGGCGTGGCGAAGCGGCGTCCTTCCCCTTTGTCCCCCGCCTTCTCCAGGGTCAGATAGTAGCAGCCGAGCACCATGTCCTGGGAGGGGGTCACCACCGGCTTGCCGTCCTTGGGGTTGAGAATATTGTGGGCCGCCAGCATCAACAGCCGCGCCTCCGCCTGGGCTTCGGCGGAAAGGGGGACGTGGACGGCCATTTGGTCCCCGTCGAAGTCGGCGTTGTAAGCCGTACATACGAGGGGATGCAGCTTGATCGCCCTCCCCTCCACCAGCACCGGCTCGAAGGCCTGAATCCCGAGGCGGTGCAGCGTGGGAGCCCGGTTCAGGAGGACGGGATGCTCCTTGATCACTTCTTCCAGCACATCCCACACTTCAGGGTGAACCCGCTCCACTTTCCGCTTGGCGCTCTTGATGTTGTGGGCGAGTCCCTTGGCCACCAACTCCTTCATCACGAAGGGCTTGAACAGCTCCAGGGCCATCTCCTTGGGCAGACCGCACTGATACATCTTCAGGTTGGGGCCGACGACGATCACCGACCGGCCGGAATAGTCCACCCGCTTACCCAGCAGGTTTTGGCGGAACCGCCCCTGTTTTCCCTTCAGCATGTGGGAGAGGGACTTGAGGGTGCGGTTGCCCGGTCCGGTCACCGGCCGTCCGCGCCGGCCGTTGTCGATCAGGGCGTCCACCGCTTCCTGCAGCATCCGCTTCTCGTTTTGGACAATGATGTCCGGAGCGCCCAGATCCAAGAGGCGCTTCAGACGGTTGTTCCGGTTGATCACCCGGCGGTACAGGTCGTTCAAATCCGAGGTGGCGAACCGCCCCCCGTCCAATTGGACCATCGGCCTCAGTTCCGGCGGAATCACCGGGAGCACATCGAGGACCATCCACTCCGGACGGTTGCCGGAATTCCGGAAGGCCTCCAGCACTTCAAGCCGCTTGATCGCCCGGTTGCGGCGCTGACCCTGGGCGGTGGCCAGCTCCTGCTTCAGGGCTTCCACTTCCTTGTCCAGGTCGATCTCCTGGAGGAGCCGCTTGATGGCTTCCGCCCCCATCATCGCCGTAAAGGCGTTGCCGTACTTCTCCCGGTAGTTGCGGTACTCCTTCTCGGACAGGAGCTGCTTTTTCTCCAGAGGCGTCGGACCGGGGTCGACGACGACGTAGGAGGCGAAGTAGATCACTTCCTCCAGGGAACGCGGAGACATGTCCAGAACCAGGCCCATCCGGCTGGGAATCCCCTTGAAATACCAGATGTGGGAAACCGGGGCGGCCAGCTCGATATGCCCCATCCGCTCCCGACGGACCTTGGCCCGGGTCACTTCCACGCCGCAGCGGTCACAGACAACCCCCTTGTATCGAACCCGCTTGTATTTCCCGCAATGGCACTCCCAATCCTTCGTCGGGCCGAAGATCTTTTCGCAGAACAGCCCTTCTTTTTCCGGCTTCAGCGTCCGGTAGTTGATGGTCTCCGGCTTCTTCACTTCGCCGCGGGACCAGGAGCGGATCTTCTCCGGAGAGGCTAGGCCGATTTTCATGAATTCAAAGTTGTTGACGTCCAGCACAGGGCATTCCTCCCTCAGGATCATCCCGATTCACGCCGTGGACTGCGGATCGGCGGGAAGCCGCCGTCGATCGGTCGAGGTCGATCTGCTGCGATGCATGCCGGCGTTCCTTAGGAAGTGGAAGGGGTCTTTTGGACTTCCCCGCTTTCCAGATCCAGTCCCAGTTTGTCACCCGCGGACTCCTCTTCCTCCTCCATCTCCCGGATTTCGATCTCTTCCTCGTTCTCAGCGAGGATTTTCACATCCATCCCCAGGCTCTGCAGCTCCTTAATGAGCACCTTGAAGGATTCGGGGACACCGGGTTCCGGCACGTTCTCCCCTTTGACGATCGCTTCGTAGGTCTTGACGCGGCCGACCACGTCGTCCGATTTGACGGTGAGAATCTCCTGCAGGGTGTAGGCGGCTCCGTACGCTTCCAGAGCCCACACCTCCATCTCGCCGAACCGCTGTCCGCCGAACTGCGCTTTCCCGCCCAGCGGCTGCTGGGTGACCAGGGAGTAGGGTCCGGTGGAACGGGCGTGGATCTTGTCGTCCACCATGTGGGCCAGCTTGATCATGTACATCACGCCGACGGTCACGCGGTTTTCAAAGGGTTCGCCGGTCCGACCGTCATACAGGATCGTCTTGCCGTCTTCATCCAGCCCCGCTTCCTTCAGGGCCTCCATCACGTCGTACTCGTTCGCTCCGTCAAAGACCGGCGTGGCCATGTACAGGCCGAGGGATTTGGCGGCCATCCCCAGGTGCGTCTCCAGCACCTGCCCGATGTTCATCCTCGAAGGCACGCCCAGGGGGTTGAGCACCACTTCCACCGGTGTTCCGTCCGGAAGGAAGGGCATATCCTCCTCGGGCAGGATGCGGGCGATCACCCCTTTGTTTCCGTGGCGGCCCGCCATTTTATCCCCTTCGGAGATTTTCCGCTTCTGGGCGATGTACACCCGGACCAACTGGTTGACGCCGGGAGGCAGTTCATCCCCGTTTTCCCGGGTGAACACGTTCACGTCGACGACGATCCCGTCGGTGCCGTGGGGGACGCGGAGGGAGGTATCCCGCACTTCCCGCGCCTTTTCCCCGAAGATGGCGTGGAGAAGCCGCTCTTCGGCGGTCAGCTCGGTCACCCCTTTGGGGGTCACTTTGCCGACGAGAATGTCGCCGGCCTTGATTTCGGCACCGATCCGGATGATTCCCCGTTCGTCCAGGTTCCGAAGCGCGTCCTCCCCGACGTTGGGGATGTCCCGGGTGATTTCCTCGGGACCCAGCTTGGTGTCCCGGGCTTCGCATTCGTACTCCTCGATGTGGATGGAGGTGTAGACGTCCTCCTTCACCAGCTTTTCGCTGAGGAGGATGGCGTCCTCATAGTTGTATCCTTCCCAGGTCATGAAGGCGACCAGGACGTTTTGCCCGAGGGCCAGTTCTCCCTGCTCGGTGGAGGGGCCGTCGGCAATGGTGTCCCCTTTCTCCACCCGGTCGCCCACCTTGACGATGGGCCGCTGGTTGATGCAGGTCCCCTGGTTGGAGCGGGCAAACTTGATCAGTTTGTATTTGTCCAGATCGCCCTTGACGATCTGGCCGTCCACTTCCTCTTCGTGGCGGATCCAGATCTCGTCGGCGGTCACCCGCTCGACGACCCCCGAACGCTTGGCGATGACGGTGACGCCGGAATCCCGGGCCGCCTTGTATTCCATTCCCGTGCCCACGTAGGGAGCGCGCGGCCTCAAAAGCGGAACCGCCTGCCGCTGCATGTTGGATCCCATCAGGGCGCGGTTGGAGTCGTCGTTTTCCAGGAACGGAATGCATGCGGTCGCCACGGAGACCACCTGCTTGGGCGACACGTCCATGAAATCGACCCGTTCCCGGGGCACCGAGATCGTTTCATCCTGATAGCGGACAACCACCTGTTCGTTGACGAAATACCCCTCTTCATCCAGCGGCGCGTTGGCCTGAGCGATGTAGTAGTTGTCCTCCTCGTCGGCGGTCAGGTAGACGATCTCGTCCGTCACCCGGTGGGTATCCGGATCCACCTTCCGGTAGGGCGTCTCGATGAACCCGTATTCGTTGACCCTCGCATAGGTGGAAAGGGAGTTGATCAACCCGATGTTGGGACCCTCCGGCGTCTCGATGGGGCACATCCGTCCATAGTGGGAGTGGTGGACGTCCCGCACCTCGAAACCGGCCCGCTCCCGGGTGAGCCCGCCCGGTCCCAGGGCGGAGAGCCGCCGCTTGTGCGTCAGCTCGGCGAGGGGATTGGTCTGGTCCATGAACTGGGAAAGCTGGCTGCTTCCGAAGAACTCCTTGATGGCGGCGATCACCGGCCGGATGTTGATCAGGGCCTGGGGCGTGATGGCATTGGCATCCTGAATCGACATCCGCTCCCGGACCACCCGTTCCATCCGGGACAAGCCGATGCGAAACTGGTTTTGAAGCAGCTCTCCGACGGAACGGAGGCGCCGGTTGCCGAGGTGGTCGATGTCATCCGTGCTGCCCACGCCGTGCAGCAGGTTGATGAAGTAGTTGACGGTGGCGACGATGTCGGCCGGGGTGATGTGCTTGACCGACTGATCCACCACGGCGTTGGAGATCACGTTGATCACTTTGCCTTCCTGTTCCGGAGAGAAGACCTTGATCGCCTGCAGCCGGCAGGGACCTTCCACGGCGCCGCCGCGCAGGGAATATTCCTTGATTCCGTAGGCTTTCTCCCCTTCCAGATAGGGAAGCAACTTGTTCAGGGTCCGACGGTCCACCACCTGGCCCGCCTCGGCGATGATCTCCCCGGTTTCGGCATCGACGATCGGTTCCGCCAGACGCTGGTTCAGCAAACGGTTCTTGATGTGAAGCTTCTTGTTGATCTTGTACCGTCCCACATGGGCCAGATCGTACCGCTTCGGGTCGAAAAACCGGGAATACAGCAGGCTGCGGGCGTTTTCCGCCGTCGGCGGTTCACCCGGGCGCAAGCGCTCGTAGATCTCGATCAACGCCTTTTCCGTCGTGCCCGTGTTGTCCTTGTCCAGCGTGTTGCGGACGAACTCGTCCTCGCCGAGCAGGTCGAGGATGTCCGCGTCGCTGCTGAATCCCAAGGCACGCAAAAGAACCGTCACCGGAATCTTCCGCGTGCGGTCGATCCGCACGTAGAGGATATCCTTGGCGTCGGTTTCAAACTCCAACCATGCCCCCCGGTTGGGGATCACGGTCGCCGTGTACATCGGCTTCCCGTTCTTGTCTATCTTCATGCTGTAATAGACGCTGGGAGAGCGTACCAGTTGGCTGACGATCACCCGCTCGGCACCGTTGATGATAAAAGTGCCCGTCTCCGTCATCAGCGGGAAATCGCCCATAAACACCTCCTGTTCCTTCACCTCGCCCGTCTCCTTGTTGATGAGGCGGACCTTCACCCGGAGCGGCGCCGCATAGGTGACGTCCCGCTCCTTCGCCTCCTCCACCGTATATTTCGGTTCTCCCAGGCTGTAATCGATGAACTCCAGGACGAGGTTGCCGGTAAAGTCCTCGATCGGCGAGATATCTTGAAACATCTCGCGCAATCCTTCTTCCAGGAACCACTGGTACGATTTCTGCTGGATTTCGATCAGATTGGGCAGTTCCAGCACTTCGTTGATCCTCGAGTAGCTCCGCCGCATGCGCCGGCCGTACTGGACCATTTTGCCTGCCAAATAAGCTCCCCCCTCGTACCCGATTGGCGCGTCTTCCCGTCAAAAAAAGAAAACGGGCCAAATTTACCGCATTTTCCCACCTGAAACAGTCTATTCACTTATGTTAACCAATCGCGGAGCGGCTTATTCCCGCACCGGAGTGGAAAATGGTTTAGGAGGAAAAAAGGACACAATGCACCCACACATTAGTTGGCATTTTATAACGTTATCACAACGATCTTCCGGTGTCAACCATTTTGGACGCCGGCCCCTCCTTCACCGGTCCGCCCTCAGGATCCAGTATCCTTTCTTCTGCTCGACGCGGGAGACGCTCCGGAAGTGTTTCTCCAGCTCTCTCTTCGCCGACTCGGCCCCCTGCTTTTTGCGGATCACCACCCAGAGAGATCCGCCGGGCCGGAGATGCTCCGCCGACTCGGCGAACAACCGATAGACCACCGCCTTGCCGGCCCGGATCGGCGGGTTGATTAAAGCGGCATCGAAAAGGCGGTCCGAAAGGGCGCGCAGTCCGTCGCTTTCCAGGATGGTCACCCGGTCGCTCACGCCGTTGAGCCGGGCGTTGCGCTCCGCCAGCAGGAGCGCCCTCCGGTTCACGTCCACCATGGTCACCCGGCAGGAAGGGTCCGCCTTCGCGCAGACAATTCCCACGGGGCCGTAACCGCATCCGAGATCCAGGATCTCCGCCGCCTCCGGCAGATGAACCGTTTCGATCAACAGGCGGGTTCCAAAGTCGACCCCTTGTTTGGAAAAAACCCCGGCATCGGTCCAGAAACGAAACTCAAACCCCTTGAGGCGTGCGACGATTTGCCGCTCGTCTCCGGTGGTTTCCGGCCGGGAAGTGAAATAATGCTCCCACCGGTCGGTCACCGATGCTCACTCCCCTCATATCCCCTGCGCCCTTCTCCGGCCTCTCGCCGCCCGGACAAAAGGGAACGTCCCTTTGCGGCAAGGCTTCGCAAAGTCCACCCCGCGTTCCCGTTCCCTCCGAGGAATAAAAGCAACCCGCCGGCGACTGCCGGCGGGTCAGCCGGTGGGTTACTTCAACTCGACGGTAGCACCGGCTTCTTCCAGCTTCGACTTGATCTCTTCGGCTTCTTCCTTGGAAACTCCCTCTTTGATCGGTTTCGGAGCTTCGTCCACCAGGGCCTTCGCTTCCTTCAGACCCAGTCCGGTGATGGCGCGGACCACCTTGATCACGTTGATCTTGGAGCCGCCCGGGTTGGCCAGGATCACGTCGAATTCGGTCTTTTCCTCCGCCGCTTCGGCCGCGGCACCCGGAGCAGCCACCGCCACCGGCGCAGCCGCCGTCACACCGAACTCCTCTTCGATCGCCTTCACCAGATCGTTCAGCTCGAGAACGCTCATCCCTTTGATGGCCTCAATGATTTCTTCCTTAGTCATCATGCATAACCTCCTCTTGCGAATATCAAAACCTGTTTGCCCGTCGCCGGACCTGCGGGTGCCAACCGAACCGTCGACATTCCCCGCTTACGCTTCCTGGGCCTGATCTTCGCCGCCCTCTTTGTCGGCGACCGCTTTGACTGCCAGCGCAAAGTTGCGCATCGGCGCCTGCAGCACGCTAAGCAGCATGGACAGGAGCCCCTCGCGGGACGGCAGATCCGCCAGTTCCTTGATCTCGTCGAGACTGACCACCCGTCCTTCCACGACGCCCCCCTTGATTTCCAGGGCCTCGTGATCCTTGGAGAATTTATACAGGATCTTGGCGGGTGCGACGACATCCTCCTCACTGAAGGCGATGGCCGTCGGGCCCGTCAGGTGCTGGTCCAGTTCGCTCAGACCCGTCTCCGCCGTGGCGCGGCGGGTCAGCGTGTTTTTCAGTACCTTGTACTCCACCCCGGCTTCACGAAGCTGCTTGCGCAGCTCGTTCATCTCCGCAACGGTGAGGCCGCGGTAATCGGTCAGGACCGTGCTCTTGCTGTTTTTCAGTTTCTCGGCGATTTCGGCGACCACCTGTTTCTTCTTCTCCAGGGCCTTGGACATGGAACCACCTCCTTGGTTGGAACAAATGAAAAAAACCTTCGCAGACACACGAAGGCCGGGAAAACGCACATCGGTCCTCTCAAGGACGTTGCACCCGCCTCGGCAGGATATTAAGCGCTGTTTGCGCACCTGCTGTCTACGGCATTCGGTCTTTTTCGATTGTCACTCTATAACCTTACTCCACCGAAACGGCCGTGTCAACCGAGGGGGTTTCCATCAGCGGCCCGTGAAGGCAGCCGGATTGACCCGCACCCCGGGCCCCATGGTGGAAGAAACGGTGACACTGCGCATGTAGGTCCCCTTCGCGGCGGCCGGTTTCGCCTTGATCAGGGCTTCCGACAGGGTTTGCAGGTTCTCCGCCAGCTTTTCGGTGTCGAAGGAGACCTTGCCGATCGGAACGTGGACGATACCCGCTTTGTCGGCGCGGTACTCCACTTTCCCCGCCTTGATCTCCTGCACCGCCTTGGCCACGTCGAAGGTGACGGTGCCCGTCTTCGGGTTGGGCATCAGACCTTTCGGACCCAGGATCCGGCCCAGTTTACCCACTTGCCCCATCATGTCGGGGGTGGCCACGACGACGTCGAAATCGAGCCAACCCTGGCTCACCTTGTTGATCAGGTCCTCGTCGCCGACATAGTCGGCTCCGGCCTGTTCCGCCTCCTTGGCCTTCTCACCCTTGGCGAACACCAGGACGCGCTTCGTCTTACCCGTTCCGTGCGGCAGGACGACGGCTCCGCGCACCTGTTGATCGGCCCGTTTGGTGTCGATCCCCAGGCGGAAAGCCACCTCCACCGTCTCGTCAAACTTGGCCGGGGCGATGGATTTCACCAGCTCCAGCGCCTCCCGGGGCTCGTACGCTTTTTCCCGGTCCACCTTTTTCGCCGCTTCCAAGTACTTTTTACCATGTTTCGCCACGGTTCATCCTCCTTTCGTGGTCGTAGCGGAAATTCCTCCCACACGCGCGCAGATTGCCCGTGGCGGCAACCGCCACGCTCGCTCGCCGGATTCCGGCGCTTTTTGTCCCGCGAAGCCGGACAGGGCTCAATCCTCGATCTCGATGCCCATGCTGCGGGCGGTGCCCTCCACGATGCGCATCGCCGATTCCACGTCGGCGGCGTTCAGGTCGGGCATCTTCATCTCGGCGATTTCCCGCACTTTGCTCCGCTTGATGGTAGCCACCTTGTTCTTGTTGGGTTCGCCGGAACCCTTCTCGATCCCGGCCGCCTTCTTCAACAGAACGGCCGCCGGCGGCGTTTTGGTGATAAAGGTGAAGGAACGGTCCTCATACACGGTGATCTCCACCGGAATGATCAGACCGGCTTGATCCGCGGTGCGCGCGTTGAACTCCTTGCAGAAACCCATGATGTTGACACCGGCCTGACCGAGAGCCGGTCCCACGGGGGGCGCCGGGTTCGCCTTGCCGGCGGGAATCTGCAACTTCACCACTTTAACCACTTTTTTGGCCACGATGACCAACCTCCTCCTCAAGTGTGGTTCCTTCGGGACATGCCCTCCCACTGGCGACCGGCGACTGCTCCCTGCGGCCGGAGCCCGAAAGGAGCCGGAGATCCCGGTCGCCAATCCATTCCTTATCGAAAAGCCAATTCCATCGTCCGGCGGATCCATGGCCGCTTTCCGCCGGACAACGGATGTACCATGGGCTTACAAACGGCAATTGTAACACATTCGCCGGCAAAGGGAAAGAGGGAATCAAAGCTTCTCCACTTGATCGAACTCCACTTCCAGCGGAGTTTCCCGGCCAAACATGTCGACCAGGACCCGAAGCCGCTGGCGGTCGACATCCACTTCTTCCACCGTTGCCACGAAATTGGCGAAGGGTTCCTTCTTCACCCGGACGCTTTCACCAACGGAAAAATCCACCTGGGGTCGGGCTTCTTCCATCCCCATCTGACGGAGGATGGCTTGCACTTCTTCCGGCATAAGGGGGGTCGGTTTGGACCCTGCCCCGGACGAGCCGACAAATCCGGTCACACCCGGCGTGTTGCGCACCACGTACCAGGAGTCGTCCGTCATGATCATCTCGACCAGGACATAACCCGGAAAAACCTTGCGCATCACCGTCTTTCGCTTTCCGTCTTTGTGCTCCACCGCCTGTTCCACGGGCACCAGAACGCGAAAGATCTTGTCCTGCATCTCCATGGAATGGACGCGCTTCTCCAGGTTGGTCTTCACTTTGTTTTCATATCCGGAATAGGTGTGAACCACATACCACTTTTTCTCCATGGCCTGATCGTTCCTGTCCATGCCTGGGGCTTCGCCGCCCTGTCCCCCCTTATGGCGTTTTTCCTCCCCGACGGCTTCACGTGATCAAATCCACCAGCTTGGCGATCCCGAGATCGATCACCGTGAAAAAGAGAGTCAATAACGCCACCGTGATCACCACGACGGCGGTGTAGCTGGTCAGCTCCTTCCGGTTCGGCCAGCGAACCTTCTTGAGCTCCGTGACACTGCCTTTAAAAAAATCGATTATGCCGGTAAAGCTTTTGCGTATCCCGATCCCGAGGCGGCCGATAAAACCCATGGAACCGTCACCCCTATCTCAATCGATCACTTGGTTTCACGGTGAACCCGGTGTGCGTTGCATCGCGGACAATACTTCCTGAGCTCCAACCGGTCCGGATGCTTCCGTTTGTTTTTGGTCGTGGTGTAGTTCCGCTCCGAGCACTCCGTGCAGGCCAACGTAATGATCACACGCATGGGGACACCTCCTCGACGCAGGATTTGGCTGTACCGCCATAGGAATGTATACCCACAAAACTTTATCACATGGCTTGCGACCTGTCAATTCAATCCGCTTGACTCCTCAACGGAGGGGCGAAAATGGGGATTCTCTGCAAACGGCTGTCCGTCTTTCCATTATGCACCGGATGGGACGCCGTTTAAACCGCCCCCGCCGCGAACGCCGGGAGTTCTTCAGACCGGCGGGAGGTGACGCCGCACAATCCCGGGGAACAAGCGCCGGCAGTCCCAACCCTCGTCAACCCCCACAGCCCCTCCCCTTCGGGAAAAAGAAGAGCCCCCGCCCCGGACCGGGCCGAGGGGGGCACGCACCCGACGACAAAGGATGGGAAAAAACGCCTTCATCAACCGGATTTTTCGTCGAACAGACATCCCGAAAGACAGGGCGTCTTCATTTTTTACAATTTCTTTTGTAAAACGAGGAGGAAATTGCGGACTCGTGTCGAATGAGTCTATAACAAAACAGGGTGAGGTGGCCGATCGCGCGAAATCGCGCGAATTGGACATCCAACGGGGAACCGGGATGGCACGCGGATTAAGAGGTGACCTCGCGGATTTCCAGATAACGCTCCAGCTTCCGCTTGACCCTTTGCAGAGCGTTATCGATCGACTTGACGTGTCGATTCAGGTCGACCGCGATTTCCTGGTAAGAGCGGCCGTCCAGGTAGAGCATCAGCACCTTCCGTTCCAGTTCGCTCAGGATTTGCGCCATCTTGTCTTCGATGTCTTCGTGCTCTTCCCGGTTGATGTACAATTCCTCAGGATCCGTCGCGCAGCCACCCGTCAGGACGTCTTGCAGGGTGCGTTCCGAATCCTCATCGTAAATGGGCTTGTCCAGCGAAACGTAGGAATTGAGCGGAATGTGCTTCTGGCGCGTCGCCGTCTTGATCGCGGTGATGATCTGCCGCGTGACGCACAATTCGGCGAAGGCTTTGAAGGAAGCCAGCTTGTCCCCTCGAAAGTCGCGGATCGCCTTGTACAGGCCGATCATGCCCTCCTGGAAAATGTCCTCATGATCGGCACCGATGAGGAAGTAGGAACGCGCCTTCGCCCTGACAAAATTTTTGTACTTATTGATCAAATACTCCAACGCTCCGGTATCCCCCAACCGTACACCGTCCACCAATTCTTCGTCAGTCATCGTCCGGTAGTTGTTGTGCGGGATCATTTTGCTGGATTGAAGGTCAACGCTCACCATCATCCCTCCGACCCTGTTTGCTCGAAGCCCCATAGTAATTCCATTATATCTGAGTCGCTACAAAAACGTCAAATTTCCGCCTATTTTTTCCTTCTCCAACGTTCCAACCGTTGTCTCGCCTCGTCGGACAGCCCGTCCATTCCCGATTTTCGCGGCATTTGGCGGATCAGGTTCTCCCTTTTCGCCCCCTCCCGGGCCGCTTCCATTTCCCTCAAAAGCTCCCGGGAAGAGATCCGGTATGCCCCCTGACCGAACACCATCCGCTGTTCCAGATAATCCGACGTGGCGACAAAAATTTGCCGACCGGGCTGCCGGAGTTGTCGCACCAGCTTTTCGATCCGTTCGTCGGCCGTTTCCCGGTGGCGGGTGTAGTGGACTTCGATCCGCTCCAGCTCCTGTTTCGTTCCCGCGCCCGGCATGCGGTGGGCGTCAAAGACGAGGATCACCTTTCGCCCCGATATCGCCTGATACTCCGACAGCCGGCGGATCAACCGGTCCCTGGCCTCCTCCAGGGAGCCGGACTGGGCCGCTTCGGAGGAAGCCCCCAGGACATTGTAGCCGTCAACGATCAGCCATTCCTCCATCAGCGATCCCCCTGGCTCCTCCGGCTGCGAAGCACCTCGTACATCAGGAGCGCGGCGGCCACGGAGGCGTTGAGGGAGGCGACGCGTCCGGCCATGGGCAAGCGGACCAGCAGATCGCAGGTCTCCTTCATCAGGCGGCTCATCCCCCGGCCTTCGCTGCCGACGACCAGCGCCAGCGGCATGGTGTAGTCCGCCTCGGTGAAATCCGATGCCGCCTCCGGAGCGCTGCCGATGATCCACACCCCCGCCTCCTTCAGCTCCTCCGCCGTCCGGGGCAGGTTGGTCACGCGAACCACCGGAACGTGTTCCACGGCGCCGGCCGATGTTTTGCCGACGGCGGGGGTGAGGCCCGCGGCCCGGCGCTTCGGAATGATCACCCCGTGGGCTCCGGCTGCGTCCGCCGTCCGCAAAATCGAGCCCAGGTTGTGAGGGTCCTCGATTCCGTCCAGAAGGATGAAAAAGGGAGCCTCCCCCCGCTCCTCGGCCCGGCGGAAAAGATCCTCCAACCGGGCGTATTTGTACGCGGCCGCTTCCGCCGCGACCCCCTGGTGGTTGGCGCCCGCCGCCAATCGGTCCAACCGGCTGCGGGGCACCTGCTGGACGGGAATTCCCCTTTCCCGCGCCATCTTGAGCAGGGCGGCCAATCCCCCTTTGGCGGACCCTTCGGCCACCAGCAACTTCTCCAGTTCACGCCCCGCCTTCAGCGCCTCCTGGACGGAGCGCCGTCCCACAATCCATTCCGTGTTCATCCGCTTTCGCCCTCTTCCATTCGGTGCAAAATCGCATGCATCATCTGATGCAGCCGCTCGGTCTGTCCCGTCAGATACCAATATCCGACCAGAGCCTCCAGCCCCGTGCTGGTGCGGTAGTCGGCAGGCGTCGCCCGCCGGGGCACGCTCCCCGGCTTCGTGTTTCTTCCCCGCCGGAGGATGTCCCGCTCCTCTTCGGTCAGCATCTCCTCCGTCCGCCGTACCGCCTCGGCCTGGGCCGCCGCCGAAACGTAGGCCGTCGCGCTCCGCTGCAGTTCGTCCGGCCGAACGATGCCCCGGGCGAGCAGATGGTATCGCACGTACAATTCATACACCGCATCCCCGATGTAGGCCAACAGAAGGGGATTCATCTCCCGCGGCCTCTTGGGAAGCTTTTCATCGGTCATTCCGATCATCGACGTCAATTCCTCGCTTTTTCCCGGAAATTCCGGTTTTCTTCCCTCCCGTACGGATCCCTCAGGACTTTCGCCGCCAACGAACCCCCTGCGGAGTGTCTTCCACGATGATCCCCATCGCCGCAAGCTGGTCGCGAATCGCGTCGGCCTGCGCGAAATCCCGCCTCCTCCGGGCTTCCTGACGCTTCTGGATCAAAGCCTCCACCTGTTCGTCGGTCTCCTCTTCCGCCTCCGTTGCCACGAGGCCGAGGATTTCTCCGCCGTAGTGATTCAGCCAATCGGCGACCGCCTGAAGGGTGCCGCGGGGGACCACGTCCCGACCGATCAGCTCATTGGCCATCCTGACCCCCTCGAAGAGAACGCCGATGGCGCTCGCGGTGTTGAAGTCGTCGTCCATCGCCCCTTCAAACTCCCGGGTCAGCTCATCGAGGGCCTTCGCCGTTTCCGGCAAAACCGGCCCCTCCATGGAGGCCTTCATTCGATGCCGGAGGTTGGTCCAGGCCGTGTCGATCCGCTCAATTCCCCGCTCCATCTGCTCCATCGTTTCCCGGGTAAACTGGATCGGGTTGCGGTAGTGGGCGGAGAGGAGGAAGTGACGGATCGCCCGGGGGGAGAACTCTTCGCGAAGATCCTTCACCCGGACGATGTTGCCCAGGGATTTGGACATCTTTTCGCTGCCCATGTTGATGTAGCCGTTGTGCATCCATTGGAGGGCGAACGGTTTTCCGGTGAGCGCCTCGCTTTGGGCGATCTCGTTTTCGTGATGGGGAAAGGTGAGGTCGGTTCCCCCCGCGTGGATATCAAAAGTGTCCCCCAAATACTTCCGCGACATCACGGAGCACTCGATGTGCCATCCGGGCCGGCCCCGTCCCCAGGGGCTTTCCCAGCTGATCTCACCGGGTTTGGCCCGCTTCCAGAGGGCGAAGTCCAGGGGGTTCTCCTTCCGCTCGTTGACCTCCACCCGGGCCCCGGCCTTCAGCTCTTCCAGGGACTGATGGGAGAGTTTTCCGTAACCCTCCTTGGACAAGGCCCGAAAATAGACATCCCCGTCCCGTTCATAGGCGTATCCCTTGTCGATCAGCGTGCGGATCGCTTCGATCATCTCCGGGATGTGCTCCGTCGCCCGGGGATGGACATCCGCCCGCTCCACCCCCAGGCTGTCCATATCCTCGAAGAACGCTCCGATGTAAGTTTCTGCGATTTCCGGAACCGGGCGTCCCGTCTCCTGAGAAGCTTTGATCAGCTTGTCGTCCACGTCGGTCAGGTTTTGCACGTAGGTAACTTCGTACCCCCGGTATTTCAAATAACGGCGGACGACGTCAAAAAAGACGAACACCCGGGCGTTGCCGATGTGAATGTAGTTGTACACGGTGGGTCCGCACACGTAGATCTTCACCCTGCCGGTCTCCACCGTCCTGAGGGGTTCCTTTTTTCTAGTCAGAGTGTTGTACAGTTGAATAGACATCCTCTTGTTCCTCCCGATCAGTTTCCATCTGCTTCTTCAGCGAATCCACTTCCTTACGCAGGCGGTCGATCTCCTCCTGCATCTTGCAGAACATTTCGTGGACGGGATCCGGAAGGTTGCAGTGATCCAGATCGTTGGGAACCCGCACCCCGTTCTGCACCACCACGCGCCCGGGAACGCCCACCACCGTCGAATTGGGAGGCACTTCCCGCAGGACCACGGAACCGGCACCGATCTTGGAATTGCGACCGATCCGCATCGAACCCAGCACCTTGGCGCCCGAGGCGATCAACACATTGTCCTCAATGGTCGGGTGCCGCTTCCCTTTTTCCTTGCCGGTCCCCCCCAAGGTGACACCCTGATAGATCGTCACGTTGTCCCCGATCTCGCAGGTTTCACCGATCACCACGCCCATCCCGTGATCGATGAACAACCCCTTCCCGATTTTGGCCCCCGGGTGGATCTCGATCCCGGTGAGAAACCGGTTGAACTGGGAAAGCATGCGGGCGAGGAGAAACCACTTTTTCTTATACATCCAGTGAGCGATGCGGTGCATCCATATGGCGTGCAGCCCGGAATAGGTCAGCACCACCTCTAGAACGCCGCGGGCCGCCGGATCCCGGTCGAACACCGCCTGTATATCGGAACGAAGGGTTTCACGAATCCCTTCCCACTTTTCCCTGATCCGCCTAAAGGACATGCAACTTCCCCCCTCCGGTGAAGTGTTGCGGCGAAATGCGCGGGGCGGATTCCGGATCGCCGCGCCCCGCCCGTGACCCGGACATCGGCCGCCCAATAAAAAATCTCTGCAGCGATCGCTGCAGAGACGGGATTTCCGCGGTTCCACTCTGCTTGAACCCCCTGGCGGGAGTTCCCCTCGAAGCCGGTAACGGCGGCGTCCGTCCGCGCCTACTCCCACCCTCCGGCGGTTTCGGGCGGCAACTCGCGGGTGCATTCGGGTGCGACCCGAGCAGGGTGCTTGCAGCCGACGGCACCCCTCTCTGCAGCTACGGTTCGCAGCCTACTCTCCCGGTCATCGCATTTCCGGTGAATCAGACGGCATTGGCCGGATTCCCTCTTTCAGCCGTCTATAGGATGCGTTTCGATCTTTCAATTTATTTTCCACCAAGCCATCCCGGTTGTCAACCGGCGCAGCCCCTGCGTCCGCGTCAACTTTCAGCAGGCGGAGAGAGCCCCGCCCGCATCGTGCCGGTTCCTTACGTAAGTATCATTCCGAGGGAAGGACATATCCATCGGGGAAAGCATCACTCAACCATCCACAACTTTTTGCAAATGCGTTTAAACCTCCCGGGCGCGGTACGTAAAAACGGGTTCCCAGTTAAATCGCTTACCCAGGTTAGTTGAGGACCTTCGAGGCGGCGGACACCGATCACACTGCAAGGAAAGCATAAAAAGCATGCCCGCGATGAACCGTCCCGATTTCTTTCAGACGGGAGGAACCAGCCGTGTACAAGCCAATCCCCTTTGCGTGCCGGGCCGAGTGGGGGGGGCGGGGGGCGAGGGAAGCGGCAGAACGAGGGAACATCACCGTTATCATCGATGTCCTCAGCTATTCCTCCAGCGCCGCCAGGAAAGGAGGCGCGCCCCTTCCCCCGATGAATGAGGGCTTCAGCCCTCCTTCACCAAACAGACGACCGCCAGGGAGGCGATGCCCTCCTCCCGTCCGGTGAACCCCAACCGCTCCGTGGTGGTGGCTTTGATGTTCACCCGCCCCACATCCGCCTCCAACAATTCGGCGATCCGTTCGCGCATGGCCGGTATGTGGGGAAGCATCTTGGGACGCTGGGCGACGATGGTGGCGTCCGCGTTGCCCAGCTTGTACCCCGCGCTCCGGGCCATCTCCCAGACCGCCTTCAGGAGTTCGGCGCTGTCCGCATCCTTGAAGGCGGGGTCCGTATCGGGAAAATAGGTGCCGATATCCCCTTTTCCCAAGGCTCCCAACACCGCATCGGTGATCGCGTGCAGCAAGACGTCCGCGTCGGAATGGCCGATCAGCCCGTGGGAATGGGGAATCCGCACCCCTCCCAGGATCAGAGGGCGCCCCTCCTGAAACCGGTGAACGTCAAAACCCTGTCCGATTCTTATCATTCGCTGTTTCTCCTCATGGTCAAGATCGCTTCGGCGACGACCAGGTCTTCCGGCGTCGTCAATTTGATGTTGGCATAATCTCCCGGAACCACCCGGACCTTTGCCCCCAGCTCCTCCACCAGCATCGCGTCATCCGTTCCCAGCAGTCCGGTCTCCGCGGCGCGCCGGTGGGCATCCTCCAGCAGGGTGCGGCGAAAAGCCTGGGGGGTCTGGACAGCCCACAGCCGGCTGCGATCCGGCGTTTTCTCGACCACCCCCGCATCTCCCACCATCTTCACCGTATCCTTCAGGGGAACGGCCAAAATGGCCGCTTCGTGCAGGCGGACGGCCTGAAGCAGGGCATCGATCAGCTCGTGGGTGACAAAGGGGCGAACCGCGTCGTGGACGAGCACCCATTCCGTGGAGAGGAACTCAAGTCCCCGAAAAACGCTCTCCTGACGCTCCGCTCCCCCGGGAATCACATGGGTCACCTTGGACAAACCCTGATTCCGCAACAGTTCCCGCACCCGTTCCGTCTCCCGGGCGGCGGCGACGACCACGATTTCATTCACCTGCGGGTGGGTGTCAAAAACGCGAAGGGTATGCAGCAGCACCGGCTGTCCGCCGAGGGGCAGAAAGGGCTTGTTCACGGGAGCCCCCATCCGCTTTCCCCGGCCCGCCGCCGGAATGATGACACCGACGGTCACGATGACTTGTCCCCTTTCACAAAATGCAGAGAACGCCCGGACGCCGGGAACCACCCGACGCGGGCGAATCCGCGCATACTTGGATTGATGGGGGCGCATCTGACCGAATGCCGGCCTCCCGGATCCCCCCGCCTTCCGCAGCTTTCGACGACCGTCCGTTGCGGCTGCGGAGCACGCCGGGGGGATCAAAGGGCCTTCTCCAGCAATTTCGGCTTGGCGAAAATCATTCTCCCCGCAGATGTTTGTAACACACTGGTGACCAACACGTCAATCCGTTCACCGATAAATTCGCGGCCACCCTCGATGACGATCATCGTCCCGTCATCCAGATAGGCCACTCCTTGCCCGTGTTCCTTCCCGTCCTTGATCACCTGCACGTTGATCTCTTCTCCCGGAAGGACGACGGGTTTCACCGCGTTGGCCAGGTCGTTGATGTTGAGCACCTTGACCCCTTGCAGCTCACAAACCTTGTTCAGGTTGAAGTCGTTGGTGACCACTTTTCCCGAAAGCACCTTGGCCAGCTTGACCAGCTTGCTGTCAACCTCGTTGACTTCCTCAAAATCCCCCTCGTAGATGAGGACCTCCATCTTCAATTCCTTCTGGATCTTGTTCAGGATGTCCAGGCCGCGCCGTCCCCGGTTTCGCTTCAGCACATCGGAGGAATCGGCGATGTGCTGCAGTTCCTCCAGGACAAAACTGGGGATCACCAGCGTCCCCTCCAAAAAGCCCGTCCGGCAGATGTCGGCGATCCGGCCGTCGATAATCACGCTGGTGTCCAGGATCTTGTGATCCACGTCCTTGGATTCTTTCTTTTTATCCTTGTTTTGACGCCCCATCGTGAAAACCGACATCAGCTCATCTCGCTTCTTGTACCCCACCCGAAACCCGAGATATCCCAAGAGCGCGGAGGCCAAAATGGGCAGGACCGATGAAAGGCCTGGCAGGGGAAGGCGGGAAAGGGAAGACTCAATGAGAAAAGCGACGATCAGACCGAGGATCAATCCCAAGGCGCCGAACAGAAAGTCCGCGGCGGGAATCTTCACCAACCGTTCCTCGCTCCACCGGATCCACCTGACGACATTGCTGGAAAGCCAGATCGTGGCCACATACAGGAGGAGCGCCCCCAACAAGGCTCCAATGTAGTGTGGTGCAGGCACTTCACCGAGCTTAAGGGGTGACTCGCGAAGCAGTTCGAAGAACGCAGGACCAAAATGATATCCCAGCGTTGCTCCGACCAATGCGAAGGCAAGCTGAACCGACCTCTTCAACACGGGGCTTCACCTCCTCTGGTATTCATTATAGGCAAATGAAAAAATGGTAAACGCTATAAATATCAGTTCACAAAATCTTTTACTCCGCATCCGCGGCATTTTCCGAGGAACAAACCAGCTCATCCAGCAGATTCGAAGCCTGCTCTTCGTCGATTCCCTTGGCCAGGACCAATTCGCTGATCAGGATCTGGCGGGCATTGTCCAACATCTTGCGTTCTCCGGTGGATAACCCCTTCTCCCGGTCGCGGAGCATCAGGGACCGGACCACATCGGCCACTTGATAAATGTCTCCGCTTCGCATCTTGTCCATGTTGGCGCGGTAGCGCCGGTTCCAGTTGGCGGTGGTGCCGCAGTCCCGGCTTTTCAACCGTTCCAGCACCCGGGACACCGTCTCCTCATCCACCACTTCGCGCAGACCGATCGATTCGACGCTCTTCATCGGGACCATGACCTTCATGTCCCCGATGGGCATTTTCATGATGTAATACTTCTGCCGCTCGCCCAGAATCTCTTTTTCCTCGATCGATTCGATCACGCCGGCCCCGTGCAGAGGATAAACCACCTTGTCGCCGATGTTGAACAAAAAACCCACCCCCACAGGCATAATCTGCTTCCAATATATCACAAAAGGAGCGGGTATGTCAATAAACAAAAAAATATGTTATCACACAACCAATCTGTCGTCAATATGTTTCCTTCCTGTAAAACAGAGAAACATGCCCGGCCCCCTCGGCGGAAAAAATGGGCTCATCGAGGGCGCGCAAGCCTCCTTCTCCGAACATACATCCTGTGTACTAACTTAAACGAAGCGTGATGGTAAAATGTTTCGTCAAATTTAAAAAATAAAAAACCCCGGGGGTCCCGGGGTTGAGGCTGTTGACAAAGAAGGGTCAACAGCCTTTTTTGTTGAATTCGGAATAAAACAATTCCGAAGGAAGGTTTTTATATGTTCAGGACGAACCCA